>NZ_JBEOVN010000194.1:0-13305 GCF_040295565.1 Streptomyces sp. NPDC002785
TTTTGGCCAACGCGGAAGGGGGTCCCCCCTGGCCCTTAAGGCCTTGGGGGAGTGCGTGCTGGGCGGCGCGACGGGGCAAAGCTTGCCGGGAGGGGCACTGGAGAGACACATCTGGTTGCGACCTGCGGCGATGCGCAAGGCCGCTGCCTGCTGGCCCCTTCCCATGGGGCCAGGCCGATGTGTCCCCGTAGTACTGGATTCCTGCCCGGGGCGGGCACTGCCGCTGGGGGACTGCTGGAACCCCGCTCTGCACCTGTCGCTAGAGTGCGATGCTTGTTCGATTCACCGCGGGGTGGAGGGGGAGGCGTTGTGAGCGCACAACTGAGAGACACCGCCAGCGAGTTGGCGGCGATGTTGTGGCGGGAACACACTGTGTACCGGGAGCGGTCCGGCGGTGTGGTCATCCGGGGTGAGCATGTGCGGCGGTGGATCAGCCTCGCTCCGGCGGGCGGCCGGGACGAGGTCCTCGTACGCGCGGGGCGCATCCTGGACGGCGGCACCACCGCTCCGGCGCGTTCGGAAGCCGTGGTGCCCCTCTCCGCCGGTGCAGGCGTGCTCGCCGCGACCTGCCGTCGCCTGCTCGCCGAGGCGGCGGCTGATGTGGCGCCGGTCGCGCCGGGACGGGCAGCGCCCGGGCGGTCCAAGCGGTCCAAGCGGTCCAATCAGTCCGGGAAGGCCGCGCGGCCCATAGGCAGTGGGAAACACACCAGTTTCGGTTCATGGATGATCCTCGCCTGCGTCGCCGGTGTGATCGCCCTGTACGTCTACAGCACCGCGATGCACGGCTAACCAGTACTGCAGGAACACATCAGCCTGGCCACATGGGAAGGGGACAGGTCGTAGAGGCGGCCAGGCGGCGGCCCTTGCGCTCCGGCACGCCGGAGTGTCCCTGTGGATCAAGGCCGGCGTCGACCCCGTGGAAGTGGCTCGCCGCGCGGGGCACACGCCGGCCGTTCTCTGGAAGTTCTACGCCAAGATCCTGCGCGGCCGGCAGCAGGCATCGAACCGGCTGATCGAGAGACACCCCCACGGTGAGTCGCTGCCACGACGGTTTTCAAGACCGCCCGCATACGCGAACGCCTGAGTCTCTGAGCTGCACATTCGCTACGAGTGTCCCCCGGCGGCGCTTCGGTGGCTCACACCTGGCCTCGACGCTGCGCCGGTACGCTGCCGACCCATGACACCGCCCAGGACAGACGCCCAGGCTCTACCGGATCGCCCGACTCTGCTCTGGGGAGTTTCCTTCACCTCACTGGGCGTTTTCCTGATCACCTGGGCTCTGCTCTGGGTGAATGCATACGTGGTCAACGATGACCTGCCCAACGCCTGCCACGACCTGCGGAGGAATAGTTTCCCGCCGGAGGTGGCGTGCGCTTCCATGGACGGAACGCTCACCGGCGCGAACGCTGGGTGGATCGAGGCTCTGTTTTTCGCCTCGCTCATGGTGTCAGTGATGTTCACGACCATGGCACTGGTAATAGCCACGATCGTTCGCAAGAGGTGACTCGCACGCCCGGATCTCCGAACTGCGTAACTGACCTAACGCTGTGAGCTGCGCCGAGCCGTCAACAGTCGATAGAGGCCCATGACCGTGTCTGTGTCCCCCTCTGAACGGCCTTGAAAACCGTCGTGGCGCGAGTCACCGTGGGTTCAAATCCCACACCCACCGCCAGCCGGAACGGCCCCTGCCCAGTGGCTCTTAGGCTCTAGTGGTCGTTGCAACACCCCAGCGCGGTACACCCCATCCCGCCCCCCGGCACGCACCGCCCCCGCCTTCCGGCATACGACGGCCCCGGTACGCGTCCGCGTACCGGGGCCACCATCAGGCAAACGTGACAGATTGCCTGCTGTTCGTCACTCCGTGATTACTGGGCGGAGGACTGCGTCTTGCGCTTGCGGAGGAGGAAGACCGCGCCGCCGCCGACGACGACGAGGGCGATCGCGACGCCCGCGATGATCGGAGTGGCGCTGGAGCCACCGGTCTCGGCGAGGTCGCCCGTGGACCCGGTCGAGCTGCCGCCGGCCGTGGCCGTGGCCGGGGCGGGCTGGCCCTGGGTCTGGGTGTCGAGGCCGCCGGTGCCGCTACCGCTGGTCTTGCAGTCCAGGACGCCCTTGAACGTCTTCGAGAAGCCACCGGGTCCGGTGATCGTGAAGTCGTACGCCTGGTCCTCGGCGACCGGGACGGTCACCGTCTCGGACTTGCCCGCCTCGATGGTGTGCTTCACCCCGGCCAGCTCGAAGGTGAACGCCTCGTCGCCCTTGTTGCTCGCGGTGACGTCCACGCCACCCTTGGCGCAGTTCTTCTGCGCCGAGACCGCCGGGATCGCACCCTGCTTGGCCCAGGTCGCGGCGGCGGCCGCGGAAACCGTGGACTCGCTGGAGCCGGCCAGGATCATGGTCTGGCTCTTGGTCGCCCCGGCGAAGGCCCGGCCGACGGGCACCGATGTGGTGGCCTGGACGGTCAGAGACGCGGAGCCGTCGGCGGCGCCCGCCGGTACGTCGAAGTAGAGCTCAGCACCGTTGGCCGCAGCGGTCACGGGCTTGCCGCTCTTGTCGGTGACCTTGACACCGCTGGCGGCGTCGGCGGGCGGGGTCACGGAGACCTGGCCCGCATTGGTACGGACGGTGACCGGCCCGAGCCGCTCACCGGACTTGCCGGAGACCGCGGCCGGGTCCAGGGCGAGGGACGCCTTGGGCTCGGCCTGGTCGGTGGCGTTGTGTTCCAGCCAGTCGGCAAGCTTCTCGGCCTGGCCGTCGGTTGCGTCGACATCGACGTTGTCCGAGTAGCGCCAGATGGCGACCTGGGTGCCCGCCGCCGCGGTCTTCTCGGTGAGCGGCCCGGTGCCGGCCTGCTTGGCGAGCGCCGCGAGGTCGTCGACCTGCGGGTAGGAGTGCTCCAGGATCCAGCGGATCTTGCCCGCGTTCTTGTTGCCGCCGAGCGAGGTCTGGTTCCAGGGAGTCTCCAGATACTTCGCCCGGTCCTGGGTGGGGTTGTGAATGTCGATGCAGTACGTCTTGAGCTTGCCGCCGCCGTCGACGGTCATCTCGAAGAGCCCGGCGGGCAGCTCCTGATTCCGGCCGTCCGCGTGGAGCACAGCACCGTCGTAGGTCTTCAGCCCGTCCAGGACCGCGGCCGCGCCACCTTGATGCTGCGGCGCCTCGTCGGCGACCGCACTGCCCGCGCCGACGAGGGCGCCTGCCACGACCAGACCGGATGCCACCACCGAAGCGGCCAGCCGGGCTATGCCCCGCCGCCGTGGAGAATTGGCCGTCTCCGTGGACGACAAATCGGTCGCTGAAGAAGCAGAAAACACAGAATTCCCCTCCGGGCGAGACCCTCCGTGCCTGATGCGCGTGTGGGAATTTTCCCGCCAGTCGACTCAAGTCCCCCGTGTGTACTGGGAATCCTAAGGACGAAGCGATGAACAATCCCCCGTCATACCGTCGTACAACCATTCCGAATCGGAATCGTTATCGCCAGTATCGCGCGCGACTCCGTGTCCCTCGGTCCGCCGCGATCCGCCCAGGTCGCCCAGGTCCGGTCACGGAACCGACGCAAGCTCCTGGTCACCTTTCTGACGCCCCGTCGACCGCTTGGCTCGCTGCCGCCCGGCTCGTTCGCCGAGTTCGCTCCGTTCACCCCCTTCCTCCCGTTCACCCCGCTCGGCTCGTTCACCCCGCTGGGCTCGTTCGGCCCGTGGCACGTCGTATGAACCTCCCGAGCGTCCCGACCCGCCCGAGTCACCCGCCCCGCCCAAGTCCCCCACCCTGTCCACGCTCCCCGAGCGCGTCACCAACCCCGGATCAGCCCTCATCACCCGCCGGAACGCAGCCGTCCCCCGGGTCAGGTCGTGTCCCACCGCGACCGCCTCGATGTCCACGAACGTCCTGTGCCGGCCCTCCCGTTCCTCCTCGCGCACCTTCAACCTGCCGTGCACGACAAGTGGCTCTCCGACGGAGACGGAACCAGCCAGATTCGACGCCAGTGTCCGCCAGGCCCACACGGTGTAGAAGCTGGTGTGTCCGTCCGTCCAGAACTGTTTCTCGCGGTCCCAACGGCGCGGCGTCACCGCGAACCGGAATCGCGCCATTCCGCCGGTCGCGGTCTCCCGGAACTCCACGCCCGTCGCCGCGTTGCCCACCAGTGTCACCAAGGTGTCGTTCATGACTCCGCCTCCCCTTCGGCCTTCGGCTCCAGTGACCACACCCGCGCGGTCACTGATCCCAGGTTGAAGGGAAGGCGGAAATCCTGCTGATGCCTGTGGACTACCGAACAGTTGTGGAAAACTCCGTCACCGCCACGTACCGCTCCCGCACCTCGCGGTACCGCACGAGCTCCGCCGCCACCGGATCGAGCACCCGTGCCCGCCCACAGGCCGCCGCCGCCTCGCGCAATTGACGCTCGGCCTCCTGCCCGTACCGTCGCGCGGGCCCCCGTGCCGCGGCAGCGCACGACCACTCCACCAGCGGGCCGCCGATGATCCCGGCCAGCATCACCAAGGCGGGCGTGAGGAATCCCGGTTCGAGTACGCCGACGATCTGGCCGACCAGCCATAGACCGCCGAAGATCTGCAGCAACGTCATCGATGCCTGTGCCAGCACGGCGGCGGGCCACCACCTGGGCCGCGGCGGCTTCCCGCCCACGCGACCACTGTGCGCCACGCCGGAGGCCCCGGCCACCCCGGTCGCCACAACCGTCGCGCCGCCCGCACCCTGCGCACCGCCTGCCGCGCCGCCCGAGGAACAGCTCACCGCCCGCCCCCGCCCGTCCGCGGCAGGGGCCCTTTCCGTCAGCTCGTCGAGCGCCTCCGGCAGCCCTTCCGCACCGTTCACCGCGGCCTCGCGGACCGCCTGTGCCCAGGGGCCGGGCAGCCCGTCGGTGGCCTCGTCCGCCACCGTCCGCACCGCCTGTTCGACGCGTTGCCGGGCGGTGAGCCGCTCCTCGGGGGGTGCCGGCTGCGCCGGGTACTCCAGGCGTCCCGGCCGCCGGGTGGACTCGTACCAGCGCCACAGCCGCAGCCACGGCGTACCGCACGCCCGGCCGGCGTTCCTTCGCCACTCGCGCTCGGCCGCCTGGCCCGCCGCAGCCGCTCCGACGGCCTCCGCGAGCCGGTGGGCGAACTCCTCGCGGGCCTCTTCGCCGAGACCGGGCCGCCCCTCGGCGACGTACACCGGACGGAGCCTGGCCGCGGCGGCGTCCACATCCGCGGACAGCCGGCGCGCCGCTGCCGTGCGCCCCTGGACGAACCGGCCGAGCATCTCGCGCAGTTCACCCACGCCTTCGCCCGTGAGTGCGGACAGGGACATGACGGTGGCGCCCGGTTCGCCGTGTTCACCGAGCGCCATGCCGTCCTCGTCGAGCAGCCGGCGCAGATCATCGAGGACCTGGTCGGCGGCGTCGCCGGGCAGCCGGTCGATCTGGTTGAGCACGACGAAAGTGATCTCGGCGTGCCCGGCGAGCGGCCGCAGGTAGCGCTCGTGCAGGGCCGCGTCCGCGTACTTCTCCGGGTCGACGACCCAGATCACCGCATCCACCAGCGCAAGCACCCGGTCGACCTGATCACGGTGCCCGGTCGCCGCCGAGTCGTGGTCGGGCAGGTCGACGAGGACGAGCCCCTGGAGCGCCTCGTCGGCGTCCGCACCGCTCTGCTGCGGCCTGCGCCTGAGCCGTCCCGGAATGGCGAGCCGGTCCAGCAGCCCGGCGGCCCCGTCGGTCCAGGAGCAGGCGATGGGGGCTGCGGTGGTCGGCCTGCGCAGCCCGGTGTCGGAGATCTGGACGCCCGCGAGGGAATTGAAGAGGGTCGATTTGCCGCTGCCGGTCGCTCCGGCGATGGCAACGACGGTGTGCCGGGAGGAGAGCCGCCGACGGGCTGCCGCTTCGTCGAGCACGCGTCCCGCTTCGGCGAGGGTGGCCCGGTCGAGCCTGGCCCTGGACAGCCCGACGAGTTCACGCAGCGCGTCGAGCCGTGGCCGGAGCGGACCGCCGGACGGTACGTACGCCTCGACCTGGGGCGGCCGTGCGTCGTCGTCCGGGGCGATCCCGGACTCGGCGTTCGCCGCCTTGACGGCCGCACGCCGGGCGATGAGCCCGTCGTTCCAGCCGCCGCCCGCCTCCGGCACAGGTGCGCGACCGTCGTCGGGTGTCGGGCGCAGGTTCCTGTGGTTCTGGTCCCCGTCCTCGTGAGAAGCGGGACTCTCGCCCCGGCCGGGCCCCTCGTCAATGACGGCAGTCATCGCTGCCACCTCTCCTTCTGCAGTACGGACAGCGCGGCGATCAGTTCGGCCTGCGGTTCCGGGGCCACGTCGAGCGCGTCGAGCGGTGCGAGCCGCCGGTCCCGCTCGCCGTCCAGCACCCGGTCGAGGCAGTTGGTGAGCAGTGCGCCGCCCTTGTCGCGCAGCCGCAGCGCACCCTGGGCGCCGATCCGTTCGGCGAGCTGTTCCCCGGCGCCGCGGGTGCGGCGACCGCCGAGCAGTGCGGCGGCCAGGAGCGCCACCACTGTCTCGGCGTCGGGTGCGGCGTTGCGTTCGAGTCGGCGCACCTCTTCCTCGGCCAGTTCCTCCAGCACCCGCCACCACCGCCGTACAGCCATGGCGATCCGGCCCCGGATGTCCTCGGCGGGCCCCCACCCCCCGGCCTCCCGGCCGACATCCTCGAAGCCGAACACCCCGGCCGCGGGCTCGCGCTGCCAGGTCGTGCGGATCCATTCGTCGGCGGCGGCCACGGCGCACTGCAGAAGTGCGGCGAGACTCTCCACCAGCGCTTCGAGGAGTTCCTCGGAGGTGCTGTACATCGGGTATCCACGCCAACGGGTCCGGGCGTCCCCGGCGAGCGCGCCGCCGTTGCGCAGCCGCCGCCTGACCCGGGTGCCTTCCGTGCGGTACGCGTCCTCGACCACACCGGTCAGCCGCACGGCCGCCGCGTACTGCGCCGCGACGGCCCCGGCCAGCGCGGGCATCCGTACGTCCAGCGAGTCGATGACCCCGGCTGCCGTACGCCCGACCGCCTGCTGACGGGCCGCCGGGTCCTGGGCGCGGTGGCTGAGCCAGGCCCGCAACGGGGCGACCGCGGTGGTGGGCAGCAGCCCGCTTCCGCCGCCGGCCGATTCGGGCAGCTCGGGAATGGTGAAGCGCGGCACCTCACCGAGGCCCGCCTTGGTGAGCAGCGCCCCGTACTGCCGGGACACCTCGGCGATCACCTGGTGCGGTACCCGGTCCAGAACGGTGACGAGCGAGGCGTCGTACTCCTTGGCGGTACGCAGCAGGTGCCACGGCACGGCGTCCGCGTACCGGGAAGCCGTGGTCACCATCACCCACACATCCGCGGCGCAGATCAGCTCGGCGGCCAGAACCCGGTTCCGTACCACGAGCGAGTCGATATCGGGTGCGTCGAGCAGCGCGAGCCCACGCGGCAGCCCTGTGGCGGTCTCGACGCGCAGCGCGGTCCCGTCCTCCTCCTCGCTCCCGTCGAGCCCGTCGAGGTCGTCGCACCGGCCGGGATCCCCGCTCTCCTCCGGCGGCAGCCAGACCCTGGTGAGCTGCGGCATTACGCGGACCCCCGCGAACCAGTGGTGATCATCCGGATGGCAGACGAGCACGGGCGTCCGCGTGGTCGGGCGCAGCACCCCGGCCTCGCTGACCAGCCGCCCCACCAGCGAATTGACGAGCGTCGACTTCCCTGCCCCGGTGGACCCTCCGATGACCGCGAGCAGGGGTGCTTCAGGATCTCTGAGCCGGGGAAGCAGGTAGTCGTCGAGCTGGGCGAGCAGCTCGCTACGGGTCTGGCGGGCGCGCGCGGCCCCCGGCAGCGGAAGTGGAAGACGCACGGCAGCGACACGGTCGCGCAGGGCGGAAAGTGCGTCGATGAGCTGAGGCGGTACGTCCAAGGTCACCACATGCGAAGAATGCCCAATTTTGGCGCCTTTTTGAAGCGTATAACCGCCTCTGCGCGCCGGTTCTCCCCCTCGAGACGGACTCAGGACAGAGAGGACGAGTGGGGCGCAGGCATAACGAGTGCACAACACCCGGGGCGCGAGGCGTCAAAAGCGATGCATAAATCCCACCCACCTGCGATTATCGGTTCGCTTCACCGAACCTCCACATCGTGCCACGCAGGTGAAGCAACCAGGTCGAGGCGATCGGAGCCCTATCCTTGTCCCGGCGGGTCACCGACCTGCCCGGCCCCAGGGCTCCAGGCCACCGAGGCCGCCACCCGGCCCCCGTAGCTCAGTGGATAGAGCAGGCGCCTTCTAAGCGCTTGGCCGCAGGTTCGAGTCCTGCCGGGGGCACCTCTCCATAGGCACTACTTCGGTAGGGCCTTTTTGCTGGTCAGAGGGCCAATCGGACGACCCGCAGAAACCTCGGAGCTCCCCCGAGGATCACGGGGAGGCTTCCGGGGCTGTCCGGCTGTCACCGGGTTTCTGCGGGTCGCTGTGTCGAATGCGTGTCGAAGTTCTCGGCGCCGGATCAGTCGGCGCGATCGAGGCCGGGGCTCCGGCGTGGTGCGGCGCCGTAGGGCGAGACGGAACATGCAGGAACAACAGCAAGGGCGTCATGATGGGCTGCCACTTGCGTCAACATAAGTGGCAGAAAATGAAGATGGTGGTCGTGCGCGAACGGTGGCGCCTCCTCGCGCGGGACCTCTTTCCCAACGCCACAACTGCCTTGGCCTCCTTGGGTGGGATCTTGGCGCTCGTCTCGAGCGTCGTCGCCACTCTCCAGCCACTCTTCGGCAAGGGCTGGTAGGTGACCGCGCGCCCCTGCCGTGCCCGATCGACCGGGAACTGAGGGGGAACCACGGTGGCTCACGGACAGCGCCAATGAGAACGGCCCCTGACCGATTTACCTGATCAGGGGCCGTTCACCTGCGCGGTGGGTGTGGGATTTGAACCCACGGTGACTCGCGCCACGACGGTTTCAAGACCGTTCCCTTAGGCCGCTCGGGCAACCCAGCCACGCCCCGGCCACCTGGGGCGGAGCGGGCTACAGGTGCGTCACGTACGGTCGAGTGATCAGCTCTTCTTGGAAGAACTGGGCTTGGCGACCTTCAGGTCAGCAACCGGGGACGGCTCCGGCACAGTTGTCGGGGCGGTTCTTGAAGATCTTGCTGTGCTTCAGGATGACCTCGGCACCCACCCAGTTGTTGATGCCGCCGCCATGCCGGGCAGCGCGGTTCTCAGTGACCTTCGTGTAGTCGAGGGTGAGCACCGCGGGGTCTGCGGCGTCCTCCTCCTCGTTGTTAATGCCGCCGCCGTCCCGGCCGGCCTGGTTGCCCTTGATCGTGCTCTTCTTCAGGGTCGCAATGCCCTCGTTGTTGAGCGCGCCACCGTCACGGCCCGCGACGTTGCGGTGGAAGGACGAGCCCGTAACCTCCAGCGTGTTGTTGTTCGAGGGGTCGTTGTTGATGGCGCCACCTTCGAGGCCGGCGTAGTTCTCAACGAACTCGCTGCCCTTGATCTTGGCGCTGCCCAGGTTGTTGATGGCGGCGCCGTCATCGTCACGTGCCTCGTTCTTGGAGAACAGCGTGCCTTCGGCGGTCAGCGTGCCCTGGTTCTGGATGCCGCCGCCGTCCTCCTCCGAGGTGTTGCCGGCGATGGTTGACTTCTTGATCGTGAGGGTGCCGTCCGCGTTGTTGCTGATGCCGCCGCCGTCGGCGGCGTCGCTGTCCTGGTCGAAGGCGATGTTCGTGAGGACGCGGCTGTTCACCAGAGTGACATGCCCGCCCTCATTGGAGATGCCGCCACCGTCGCCGGTGATCTGGTTGCCGATGACCGTGCTCTTCTCCAGCCATAGCGAGCCCTCGTTGGCGATGCCACCGCCGTCCGCGTTGCCTTCGTCGTCGTTGGGGTCGAAGGTCAGGAGCCCACCGGTCACCGTGACGCCCTTAAGGGTGAGGCTGCCGCCCTCCTCGACGCGGAGGATTCGGAACTCGTCGCCCCGCACGGAGCGGATCAGCGTCGACTCGTCACCAATGATCTTCACGTCGCGGGTGATCGGGGGCAGGGCGTTCAAGCCGTCGAAAGAGGTCTCGAACCGGTAGGCACAGTGCTTGGCCAGCTTGATCGTGCCGCCGCCGTTGTTGTTCGCGTCCTTGATGGCTTCGATGAGGTTCTGGGACCCGTTCTCGTCGCAGTCGATGGTCACGTCGATCTGGGCCGCCACAGCCGGTACCGCCGACACGCCCAGACCGAGGCTTGCCACCAGGGCCGACCCGGCAAGCACCAAGCGCTTCTTCATGAGTGTCCTTCCTCTTGTGAAAGCGGCCCGCCAACCATGCGCAGCATCCGTTGGTCACGAATAAGCGAAAGGGGCAATTGGGGCGCTTCTAGGGCGCGTCAGAAGTACCACCTGGCTCCACCGGTGTCACACATCGCGATGCGGAGGACAGGAAATACATACGGTTGACCGCGACAATTGCTCCGCGTGGCCGAAGCGACCGGCGAGCAGACCGCGGTTCACGGGGGCAGCCGTTCCTAATGCAGACCGATACCCCGCCCGGAACCACGCCTCCCGGTGAAACGGAGGACCCCAAGCTGTCCGTCTGGCCAAGGTGGTACGCCACGGACGCCGGACTCGACAGGCCGACGCTCCGGCCGATCTCTCGGATCGTGGGCGCCTCGCCACGCTCGGCTACCGGTGCCGACCAAGTCCTCTGTGTCTGCGACACGGTCGCCGAGGCGAAAGCCGGCCTGGGCGGGTGAAGGCGTCGGCATCCGCGTGGGCAGTCCGTTGACGCGTGCCTGTCCTTTGCGGCGCGCGTTGGGGAGTCCGACCAGCGAGATCGACCTGCCCACCGAACTCACCGCATAGCCTCAAAACGAGATCACCGAGTTGCCGTCAATACACCACTCCAGCGGACGTGACCTCCTGGACCACTCTGCCGATCACGGACACTGCTTGCTGTACACGCCCGATGGCTCCCTCGCCTTGACTGATCTCGGGCTGCTACTGCGGGCCCAGCGGATCGGGGAGGTGCCTTTGTCGCGCCCGCTCTTCGTGATCGAGGAATGGTTGGAATCGGAGTACTACCGCGACCATCTCCCGCTGGAAGGCGCCCCGGTCGTGCACGTATGGAACGATCCTTCGTAAGGGCTCGCGCATGGCTCTGCTGCGACGCCTCCGGCAATCCGAGCAGCAGATGACCGCACCACAGCCGCACCAGATCGAGCGGGGAACCACGGGGAATCACGGTTCCGCCACACGCGGCGACGCGGGCCGTGATTCTCTCGTTTCAGCAGCTCAGCAGCCGAATCACCGCTATATCCCCCCAGCTTCCCAAGCTGAGGGTGGGCCTCTACGCTCCCCTTGTGGTCGACATCAAGCTTCCGAAAGCCTTGGTCGCTCTGCAGTTCGACGTGTATGCAGCCCGGTTGAGGGTGATCGAGCACGTTCGCGGGCACGGGGCCCGTATGCGACTGGAGTTCTGAGAAGCTGTTGTCTTTCCGAGGGTGTTCGCCGGGTTTCCGCTGGTCAGGTGCAAAGTCGCTTTCTCTGCAGTAGAGATGACACGTTGTGTTCTCTCTTCGGTGGAGGTGCCGGATGCCGTCTGTGATGGGGTTGCTCGAGGAGCGGGAGGTCGCTGTCCGGCAGCGGGTGGAGTTGCTGCGGGACGAGCTGGACCGGCTCGTTGCCGAGCTGGAGGAGGCGGAAGCCGCGCAGGATCGCCTTGTGATCGCGAAGGAGACGGTGAGCCAGGTGCTGTCGGAGTCCCGCGAGCCCAAGGACGTGGAAGTTTCCGGGGATGCCCAGCCGATTGTTCCAAAACCGGCGGCGCCCCGTTCAGTGGTGCCGGTGCGACGGGAGGGGCTTGACGTGACGGTACTGTCGCCGGACTACCAGCGGATCATGCACGTCCTGGCTGATCGTGAGCGGTCCGGCGAAGGGTCGGCGATCTGCCGGCAACTCGCCGACGCGCTGGACCTCGAACTGGTCCCGGCGAAGATCGAAGGGGTGCGGTCCAAGGCGAAGCGCCTGGCCGCGCGGGGCTGGCTCGTCGAGAACACCCCGGGCTCCTTCAGCGTCGCCGCTTCGCAAGGCGGCGGCTCATGACCATGGTCATCGACCACAGCACCATCGCCTCGGACGTGTCGGCCCGCCTCTCGTAGTCGCGGACCAGGCGGCGCGAACGCATCAGCCACCCGAACGTCCGCTCCACCACCCACCTGCGGGGCAGCACCACAAAGCCCGAAGCGTCCGCATTACGTTTGACGACCGTCAGCGCGAGACGCAGCACCTTCGCGGCGAAGTCGGCCAGGGGCCCGGTGTAGCCGCCGTCGGCCCAGACCAGCCTCAGCAGGAAGAACCGCTCGGCCAGCCGGGCCAGCAGAACGTGACCCGCCTCCCGGTCGGTCACGTTCGCCGCGGTGACCATGACCGTCAGCAGCAGCCCCGTCGTGTCGACCACGATGTGTCGCTTACGGCCATTGATCTTCTTCCCGCCGTCGAAGCCGCGTGAGGACGCGGGCACGGACGCGGCGGCCTTGACCGACTGGGCGTCGATGATGCCCGCGGTCGGCTCCGGATCCCGGCCGGCCGCCTCGCGGGCCTTCCCACGCAGCCGCTCGTGAAATTCCTTGACCAGGCCCTTGTCCCTCCATCGGCGGAAGAACGCATAGACCCGGTCCCAGGCGGGGAAGTCCACGGGCATCGACCGCCACTTGATTCCGTTGTCGACGAGAAAGCGGATTGCGTCGACCATCTGCCGGTGGCAGTAGCTTTCCGGCTGCCCGCCACGGCCCTCCAGCCAGCCGGGCACCGGCATCGCGGCACGGACCTCGGCCCACTCCTCGTCCGTCATGTCCGACGGGTAATGACGCGTCCGCTCACCATGGTCGGCCGCGTTCCCGTACACATGGGCGAGACAGTCACACGACGGGGTATCCGGGTTGGACTCCACGGTCACCGGCACGGAACACTGAGGCACAGGGCCTCCTGACGCTCGAATGGACTTCAACACCCATGAGCTGTGCAGGAGGCCCTGCTTTCATGCCCGGCCACAAGCCGATCACCCAACCGGGAACCCAAGTTCGACCCGCAGCCGAACCTCTCGGTACGACAACGGCTTCTTAGAGCAGGTCAGGACATGCATCCGCAAGTTTGGGCCAAGCGCCTTCTAAGCGCTTGGCCGCAGGTTCGAGTCCTGCCTGGGGCGCACTGCCCGCACGACCGTGAGGCCCTCCGACCAGGAGGGCCTTTCCTCTGGCCGGAGGCACACTAGCCTCGGGCTTTCACGTGGGTGGGTGTCCGAGGTGTGATCGGAAATGCGAAGAGTGCTCCTGACCAGCAACGATGGGACTTGTCTAGGGTCCA
>NZ_JBEOVN010000195.1:0-13278 GCF_040295565.1 Streptomyces sp. NPDC002785
GAGAACCACTACAAGGGCTGCACCCGTATCACCAGCCGAAACGCCGAGCATTGCGCCGCAGATCGAACCTCTAACCGAACGGCATTGGTCCTAGGACCTGTCCGGGTCTGATCGCCCGGACAGGCCCCCGCCCGCCCTCGGCCCAGCCAGCAGCCGAGTACGTCATCGGTAGTCGTGATGGTGGCGACGAGGGCGAGTGTGTTGCGGATCAGCGCGGGGGTGTAGTCGGCCGGCACCCCCGCGATGGCGTCGGACGGTACCACCGCCGTGTATCCGAGATTCACCGCGTCGAACACGGCGTTGGGGATGGCGACATTGGCCGAGACGCCGGTGACGACGAGCGTCCGGCAGCCGAGGTTGCGCAGCAGGGCGTCCACATCCGTACCGGCGATGGGTGAGAGGCCGTGCAGTCTGCGCACGACGAGGTCCTCGTCCGCCACCTCGATGGGCGCAGCGATTCGTACCGCCGTGGTGCCCGAGTGCTGTTGTACGGGCAACCGGCCGGCGGCCCGGAAGAGGCGGGCGTTGTTGTTGGCACCCCGCCCGTCGGGACGGCGTTCGGCCACCGCGTGCAGTACCTGGACCCCGGCCTCGTGGGCGGCTGCGACCAGTCGGGCGACGCGATGCAGGGTGCCGGAGGACCTGACCTCCTCGGCCAGTTCGGGCAGGGCGCTCCCGGGGCCCACGACACCCTGCTGGCATTCGACCGTCAGAAGCACGGTGGTGGCCGGATCGAGCTGTGCGGCGAGCTGTCCCTTGGACGGCACGGCTGCCCCTTTCGCTGGCGGACCGGGCGCGCGAGGTTAACCGCCATTGCACGATGAGGGAAGAGGCCCCATGATCTCTGACACGAAGTCAGCTATCGGGAGGGAGCGTCCCATGGCCGCCATTCAGCGACGGGGCCGTCGGATCATGATGACGGACTCGGAACGCGACACCTATCTCGCCGAGCAGCGCACCTGCCGGGTCGCCACCGTGTCCGCGGACGGCCGCCCGCACATCGGCGCCCTCTGGTTCGCCTGGGACGGCACCTCGCTCTGGCTGTACTCAATCACCCGCAGCCTGCGCTGGTCCCAGCTGCGCAACGACCCGAGGATCGCGGTGGTCGTGGACGACGGGGTAGAGTACGCGGATCTGCGCGGCATCGAACTCTCCGGCGCGGCCCTCCCTGTGGGCGAGGCACCCCGTACCGGCGAACCGTGCGCCGAACTCGAGGCGCCGGAGCGGCTGTTCGCGGCGAAGTACTTCGGGATGGACACCATGCCGCACGACGGCCGGCACGCCTGGCTGCGGCTCACCCCTCAGGCCATCACCTCGTGGGACTTCCGGAAGCTCGCAGGGCCGTCCGCGACCTGAGGACACCCTTTCCCGTCCTACGCCGACGGCGCATCCAGCTCCCGGCCGGCCTTCCGCAGCGCCGCCACCGCCGCCCTGATCGACGGACGCCGGTCCGCGTCGGTACGCCAAACGGCGTGGACGTGCCGTTGCATCTTCTGCCGTACGGGCACGAGCCGCACCCCGTCGGGCACCGGTCCTCGCCCCAGCCTCGGCGCCACACAGACCCCCATCCCTGCGGCGATCAGGGCGAGTTGGGTGTGATGCTCGCCGGCCAGATGCGCGATGCGCGGTTCGATGCCCTTCGAGCGCAGAGTGAACATCAGCCAGTCGTAGCAGAATTCACCCTCCGGCCATGACACCCATTCGTCGTCGGCGAACTCCTCCAGGTCCACCTCCGTCCGGTCCGCGAGCCGATGACCGGCCGGCATCGCGACGTCCGGTGCATCGTCCAGGAGCTCGACCTTGGACAGGCCACCGGGCACCGGCAGCCGCTTGTTGCTCCAGTCCAGCACCACCGCAAGGTCGATGTCGCCCCTGATCACCGCACGGATCCCGTCCTCGGGCTCCAATTCCCGTGTGCGTACGCGCAGTTCCGGGTGGTCCGCACGCAGTGCGAGGAGCACCGCGGGGAAGAGTCCGCGCACCGCGGTCGGAAAGGCGGAGAGCCGGATCTCGCCCACCACCTCACCGCGCTGCGCCTCGATGTCGGACTGGGCCAGCTCGACCTGGGACAGGATCCGGGCCGCATGGTCGGCGAGCAGCTGACCGGCATCGGTGAGCCGGACGCCGCGGCCGTTCTTGGCGAGGAGCTGCTGCCCCACCTCCCGCTCCAGCTTCGACATCTGCTGAGAGACCGCCGATGTGGTGACATGCAGCCCCTCGGCGGCACCGCTGACCGAACCGTGCCGGGCGAGGGCATCCAGGGTGCGCAGGCGCTCCAGGTTCAACATGCAGTTCGTCCACGCTCGCCCTGACCGGCAGCCAGCTCTTCCTCGGCACGGCGCAGATCGCCCTGGTGACCCCGCTGTTCACATCGGCTCCCGATGGATTCCCGCTGCTCCCGACGCTTGCCGTGGTCGCCCTGGGGGCGCTCGGCACGGGACTCGCGGTGCTGATGCAGTACGGCCTGGTGGAGGAGGTCGGGCCGACAACCGCGCAGATGGTCACCTACTTCATTCCGGTGATCGCCACGGCGGCCGGAGCCGTCCTGCTCGGCAAGCAACTGAGCTGGAACACTCCGGTCGGCGCGCTCGTGGTCCTGGCGGGCGCCGCTCTCACCCAGAGCAGGGCGCGCAACAGCAAGGCCAAGGCCGGGCCTCAGCCGTAGTTCAGCGGTTGCGCCGGTCCCGCCGCCGCCGCCACCGCATCGGCCAGCGGCCCGATATCGGCCTCGGTGAGCGGTGAGACGGTGAGCCGGATCCCCTGGGGCGCGGTCATCCGGAACCGCGCCCCGGGCGCCACCGCCCAGCCTGTCTGCAGCAGCCGCGCCACCGCACCGGTCTCGTCACTGACCGGCACCCACACGTTCATGCCGCTGCGTCCGTGCGCCTCCACACCTCGCTCCTTCAGCGCCTTCACGAGTGCGTCCCGCCGCTTTGCGTACGCCTGTGCCACCTCGCCCGAATCGACCGCACCCGAGGACCACAGGTGCACCACGGCCCGTTGCAGCAGTCTGCTGACCCAGCCGGGACCCAGCCGCTGCCGGCCCGACACCCGGTCGACCGTGACCGGGTCGCCGGTCAGCACGGCGACCCGCAGATCCGGTCCGTACGCCTTGGCGACGGACCGCACGAACGCCCACCGGTCCGTGGCGCCCGCCAGCGGGTACAGCGGCAGACCGACGATGGCGTGTCCGTGGTCGTCCTCGATCAGGAGGACGCCGCGGTGCCCGGCGAGGACGCCCCGCAGCTCGAAGGCGCGCCCGGCGCTGATCGCGGCCCCGGTCGGATTCTGCGCGCGGTCGGTGACCACGAGCGCGCGGGCACCGGCGTTCAGCGCGTGCTCGACGGCATCGGGCAGCGGCCCCTCGTCGTCGAGCGCGACGGGCACGGGGCGCAGCCCCAGCGCCGGCACAAGATCCAGCAAACTGCCCCACCCCGGGTCCTCGATGGCCACCGCGTCACCGGGCTTGAGATGCGCGACCAGTACACGCTCGATCGCATCCAGTGATCCGGAGGTCGCGACCACGGACCCGGCCGGCACTCCGTCGGCATCCAGCGCGGCGCGGGCGAGTGCGGCGAACTCCGGGTCCACCGGCGCCTGTCCGTACATTCCGGGCCGCCGCGCATACTCACCCGTGGCCGCCCCGAACGCCTCCCCCAGCGCGGGCAGCAGCGCCGGATCGGGGTTCCCCTCCCCCAGGTCCCGCACCCCGGGCGGCGCCTCGACCCGGAGCGAACCGCGCGCCGTACTCGCCGGGCGTGGCCGTACCCTGCTGCCCCGGCGCCCGGCCGTCTCGATCACCCCGCGCTCGCGGAGCGTGCGGTAGGCGGCCGCCACCGTATTGGGATTCACCCCCAGCAGGGCCGCCAACTCCCTCATGGGCGGCAGCACTTGTCCGGGCGCGAGATCCCCCGAGCCGACCCCGCGCTCCACACTGGCGGAAATTTCCGATGCGCGCCGCCCGACGATCCGATACTCTCCTAGCACAAACAAGATTATGCACTAGTGCAATGGAGTACGCAATGTCGGACACCGCACCGCCGCAGACCACGGGCCCTGACGCCGCGGCCGGGTACCAGCCGACCGAGCGCACCGTCCCGACCCGTTCCCGCGATCGCGCGGCGTACGACCGGGAACTGATCCACTCGATACTCGACGAGGCGTACGTCTGCCATCTCGGCTTCATCCGTGACGGCGCACCTGTCGTCCTGCCGACGCTCTTCGGCCGGGTCGGTGAGCGGATCTACGTACACGGCTCGACCGGCTCCCGTCCGCTGCGGGAGGCCGGCCGGACCGACCCCGGCCTGCCCGTCTGTCTGACGGTGACGCATGTCGACGGGCTGGTGCTGGCCCGCTCCGCCTTCCACCACTCGATCAACTACCGCTCCGTGGTGGTGCACGGAATCGCGCGCACGGTCACCGACCCGCAAGAGCGGCGGACCGCCCTCGACGCGATCGTCGATCACGTGGTGCCGGGCCGGTCCGCGGACTCGCGGCCCGCCGACGAGAAGGAGCTCGCCGCGACGGCGGTGATCCGGCTGGACCTCCAGGAGGCCTCCGCCAAGATCCGCACCGGCGGCCCCAACGACGAACCCCACGACCTCACGCTGCCCCACTGGGCGGGCGTCGTCCCGCTCGCCCACGGCTATGCGACGCCGCTGCCCTCGGCCGACCTCGATCCCGCCATCGGGGTACCGGACTACATCACCGCGCTCTGAACCGTCCCAGGGGCGGACGGCCCGCCGCCGGGGCGGGGAGCCCGTCCACCCCGGCGGTCAGGCCGGTACGGATGCCCGGCGGCGGGCGTGCGCGGCGCTGCGCGCTTCGGCGAACGCCAGCCCCGCCACGGCCACGAGCAGCAGCAGTGTCCCGACGACGGTGGCCGCCGTGAGCCGCTCACGCAGCACCACGACGGCGATGACCGCCGCACTGACAGGTTCGAGCAGCATGATCACGGACACCGTCGCGGCACGCACCGCCGCCGCGCCCGCGAAGTAGAGCGCGTAGGCGAGCGCGGTCGGTACCGCCGCCACGTACACCAGCAGCGTCACCACCTGCGCGGCCTGAACGGTGTGCGGTACGAGCCCTTCGGCCGCAGCCATCGGCAGCAGCCCGACGGCTCCGATCCCGAAGGCCCAGGCGCTGGTGGCGAGCGAGTCGGTGGCACCGCCGTCACGGCCGAGCCACCTGGTCAGCAGGGTGATCGTCGCGTAGCCGGCCGCGGAGAGCAGCGCAAGGGCAACTCCGGCGGGCCGTACGGTGGCCCCGTCGCCGCCGAGCACCAGTACGGCGAGCCCGGCCAGCGCGCCCGCCACCGCGGTGAGTCCGCCGCGTCCCAGCCGCTCCCCCATGGTCAGCCGCGCACCGATCGCGATGAACACGGGCCCCGCTCCGAGGGTGACGACGGTCCCGACCGCGAGGCCGGTCGCCTCGACGGCCGCGAAGTACGCGCTCTGGAAGACGGTGAGACCGACGCCGGTCCCCAGGACACGCAGCACCCGACGGCGGCGTGGTTCGGCGGCGGCCGCACGTCGGGGCCGTAGCGCCAGCGCGGCAAGCAGCAGCACGAGGCCGCCCAGGCAGCGCCAGAACGACAGGGCGAGCGGGCCCAGATCGCTGACCTCGAAGATCAGCGAAGCGGCGGCCCCGGCAGTGCCCCAGGCAACACCGGCAACGATCAGATAGAAGAGGCTCCGCCCGACGGGCAGGCCGGAAACAGGATTCGACACGTGGCTTCTCCGGATGAAGACAGGACGGTGGTCGCTCGGCTCCGTACACGGGCAGCGACGAACCGCTCGGGGACTGCCCGAGCCCGGTCTTCGTCAGGTGTGGCCGCCCGCGCTAGGCGGCAGGCGGCGGAAGTACGGTCGAATGCATGATCGTCACATTACGTCGCAGCACGACCCGTGGACAACTCCCCCTCGGCAGCGGCACGGCCTCCGTCCGGTCCTGCAACGTGCCCCTCGCCCCGTCCTGATGCGACGGGACCGGAGGGTGTCCTCGGTGTCGACAACTGAGCGATGAAGGCACCGATCAGAACCAAGGAACCGCCGATGAGCTGCGGCGCCGACAGGTACTCGCCGAGCATCACCCAGGCGAGCACGGTGGCGACGACCGCCTCAAGACAGGCCACGACGCCCGCCACCGCGGGTGAGAGCAGCCGCACCGAGATCACCCCGGTGACGTAGGCGATCACCGTCGACATCAGCACGATCCAGCCGAGCAGCAACCAGGCGGGTACATCCGTGCCGTCCATGCCCGCGCTGCCGCCCAGGACCGACCAGTCCATGCCCCAGGGCCGTGCGACCACGGTGAGGACGACCGTGCCGATCAGCAGTCCGTACGCGATCACACCGACCGGATGCGGAGGTTCGCCCCCTTCCGCACCGTCCGCGCTGCCCTGGTCCGACAGGACGAAGTAACCGACCTGACAGCAGGCGGCGCCGAGCGCGAACAGCAGCCCGACCACGTCGAAGCTCAGCCCCGACCAGATCTCGACCACGCAGGCGAGTCCCCCGACGGCGAGCACCACACCGACCGCGGCACCCCGGGTGACCGGCCGGCGCTGGACGAAGCGGACCCAGCCGAGGACAAGCGCCGGCGCCAGATACTCGACAAGAAGAGCGACGCCGACGGGGATACGGGAGAGCGCGGCGAAGTAGAAGGCCTGCACACCGGCCACGGCGAGCAGCCCGAACCCCAGCAGCAGGATTGGCCGGTTGCGCACGAGTCCGCGGTGGCGCCAGGCGACGGGCAGCATGACAAGAGCGGCACCCGCCACCCGCAGCCACACCACATGCAGCGGATCGAGTCCTGCCTCGATCAGCGGCTTGGCCGCCACCCCTGAACCACCGAATGCGAACGCCGAGGCCAGGGCAAGTCCCAGGCTGGCGCTTCTCCCCTGAGACGCGTGCATCGGCACATCATGACAGCTGCGGTCAGCAGCGTCATCCCAGTGACCCCTGACGCCTTGCAGATCGACAGCATCGGTGCGGCGCTACCGGAGGCCGATGACCCCGAACTGCGCGCCGCACTGGTCATCACCACCATGGTCGGCGTCACCATCGGCCACCAGCTCCTGGGCCTCGACGCCCTCCGCAACGCTCCCACCGACCGCATCACCGCCCTGCTCCGCCCGGCCTTCAAGGCCTGACCGGACCGCCACGCTCAATCGGCGCCCGCATGTCAGGCTGTCAGCCCCCGGCTCCCCGCCATCCCTGGCCGGACGCCCCGACGATCCGGGCTGCGAGCTGTTCCGCGTCGACGCCGGCCCTCTGCAGCACCTCGACGGCCCGGCACTCATGGTCCGAAGCCAGTGCCGCGAACAGATCGAGCCCTCCGGCCCGCGCGTCGCCGCGCAGATCCGCCCGCTCGCGGGCTTCGGCCATCGCCGAAGCGGCCGAGGGCGACCAGCCCTCAACTCCCGTGTCCCGCACCGCGGAATCCAGGTCCCCGACGATCGGGACAGCACCGGAGTCCTCCACCGCGCCCTGCCAGCGGAGCCCGTATCCAATACTGCGCTGGACGAGATAGCCGAGCACCTTGGCCAGTTGGGGTCCACCCTCGAAGGCCGCCCGCACCTCGGGGTCCGATTCGATAAGGGAATGCAGAAGATGCGCAGTGTCGATCTGCCGGTCACCGTCGCGCAGTGCGCGCCTTCGGGCACCCGTCACCACGGCGGCCAGCTCCACAGTGAGTCTGGCGTCGAACTCAGCACGGTTCGGTGCGGGCTGCTGAGGGATCCGCGGCGTCCGGTTTTGCACACCTCTTACCCCATCAGTCCCTCAGCGCCGAAGCATCGCCGGAGGGGCCCATTTAGGCATCCCACGCAAGTTGGGCACATCAGAGCGGCTTCTCCTCCTTACGGATGAGATATCACCCCTCCCGGATCCGATCCGGGAAAACGGCGCGCGCCGCCTTGCACCGCGCCCCCGGAGCAACCGCGAGCCACCCTCGTACGCCCCTCAGGCCACGCCACCACCCATACGGCAGCCGGAAGGGAGTCTGCAGACGCGACCTGGTTGGTCGCCCTGCCGACACTCGACGGACGGGTATACGTGTACCGGATCCATGCGCCTACGGACGCCCCGCTCGCCGATCTCTTCTGGGCCGCGCTCCACCGCCATGACGACGGCCCGCACCCGCGCGCCTCCGACCGGTTCGATGCCGCACTGATCTGGTGGGCGGGAGCGGAGGGAACGGCCCGCATGGATCTGACAGTTCATCAGTATTGAATGTTCGCGTCGCTGCGGCTACGTTCCGCGACACCGTAACCCGCCGAGAAGGGGTGGTCGCATGGCCGAAGTCAGTGCGGAAGCGCGCATCGAAGCACCGGCCGAGAAGGTCTGGGCCCAGCTGACGGACTTCACCACGTACGGCCAGTGGAACGCCACCCACACGAGTTTCCCCGATGGCGGCCCGGCGACGCTCGAACTCGCGGCCACCTATCAGGAGAACATGAAGCTCATGGGCTTCCCCGCCGAGGTGACCTGGACGGTGGCGGAGCTGGAGACCGCACGCCTGCTGGCCACCAAGGGAAAGGGGCCGATGGGCGTCAACCTGGCCATGCGCTACTCGCTGACTCCCGACGGGGACGCGACCACGGTACGCATCGACGGGGACTTCACCGGCGCCGCGGTCTCCCTGATGGCCGGCAAGCTCAAGGACTCGGCGACCGCCGCACTCGTCGAGTCGCTGCGCAAACTGGGCGGGCTCGTCGCCGCCTGACCGCCACCGGAGCAACGGGAAGGGCCTCGCGGCTCGGCCGCGAGGCCCTCGGCACCCCACCCACGGACTCAGTGCTCGTCGGCAAGGATCAGATAGAGCTTCTTACGGGCGTCATTGACGACCGTGAGCGCCTTCTGACGCTGATCGGCCGAGCCGGTCTTCCAGACCTGACCGAACGCCTCCATCAGGCCGAAACCGGCTTGCCGGATCTCGTTGACGCTCTCCCAGTCAACTCCGCGCCCGGCTTCCTCCCAGGGCGCTTCGGAACCCGACTCCGCCTCCGTGCGGCCGGTGTCGGTGAGCGTGAACAGCTTCTTTCCGCCCTCACTCGCGCTGACGATCAGGCCCTCGTCCTCCAGCAGTTGGAGGGTCGGATAGACCGAGCCCGGACTGGGCCGCCAGGCACCGCCACTGCGCTCACCGATCTCCTGGATCATCTCGTACCCGTGCATCGGCCGGTCCTTCAACAGCGCCAGGATCGACGCACGCACGTCACCGCGGCGCGCCCTCCCATGGCCACCGCCCCGGCCGCGTCCGCCACCGAAGGGGCCACCCCCGAAGGGTCCGCCACCGAACGGCGGACCGAACTGCCCAAAGGCCGCCCGCCGCCCCTCGCAGTCGCCCCGACCTTGATGACCGGGCCCGCAGTGCCCATGTCCGTGCCCGTGCTCGTGCTCGTGCTCGTGCCCATGCGGATCGCCACCTGGGATGCGGCCCTGGCCTGGTCACGGCGCATCTGGCAGACCTCGGGGTGCCCCCGTTCGGCATCGACCTGTCCCCGAAGATGATCGAGCTCACCCGGATACCCTCGTCGACTGGCCGATCGGTGTGAGCGATAGCGTGAGCGCCATGGAGATGGAGATCGAGCGTGCTGCAAGTTGGTTTTCCGTCACGGCGTTGACGGCTCTTTCCGGTGTGCACGTCGCGTGGGGTCTGGGTTCGCCGTGGCCGCTGCCCGACCGGGAATCCTTCTCGGACGTGGTGGTCGGCCGCCCGGAGACGCCCGGCCCTGTCGCGTGCTTCGCGGTGGCAGGCGCGTTGGGAACCGCGGCGTTGCTGGTCGCGGGTCGGCCTCGGCGGCGCCCGGCGCTGTCCCGGCTCGGCGCGGTCGGGGTCGCGGGCGTACTCGGCGTGCGCGGTGCGGCCGGGCTCTTGGGGCGGACCGACCTGCTGTCCCCGGGATCGGTCTCACCGCGCTTCCGGCGCCTCGACCGGCTCGCCTATTCGCCACTGTGCCTCGCGATCGCGGCCACGACCGCGATCGCCACCACCCGGCGCAGCCGGTAGGCGACAAGAACGGCTCACCCGTCGAACTCCGATGGCGATCCATGCATTTCGCTGTCGCAGAACATATACGGGGGTGCCGCGCTTTCGGCTTGCCGGTCCCGGCAGCAGGGCCGGCGCGCCCCGGCCGAAGAACACCGCGCGTCAGGACCGTCAGGCGGTCACCAGTCCCGCCGGTGGCGAGATCGAGGGGCCCCGCAGCGCCCTCACCGATGCAACCGCCGGATCCAACGGGCCGTCTGACCCCCTGCGTTGCTCAGCATCCGTAACGGAGCGAAAGTCACCGTCAGACCAGGCAGAACTCGTTTCCTTCCGGATCGGCCATCACCACATGATCGGGCCTTTCCTGCAGTTCCTCCGCACGGATCACGGTCGCGCCCGCTGCAGTCAACTGCTCCACCGCCTTGACCACACTCGGCCATCGCTCCTCCCAGGGCCTGTCACGACCGCCACCGACCTGCACGTCCAGATGCAGTCGGTTCTTCACCACCTTCGGCTCCGGCACCTGCAGGAAGGACAGGCCGGGGCCCACCCCGTCCGGATCGCAGAGGTACGCGCCCTGATCCCACTCGTCCTGCGGAATCTCATGATGCGCAAACCACTCCTCCCAGCTCCCGAACCCTGCCGGTGCGGGCTTTGCCGTATAGCCCAGTGCCAGTGCCCAGAACTCGGCCAACTTCGCCGGGTGCGTGCAGTCGATCGTCAAGCTCCACGTCGTCGCCATGGCGCCTCCTCGGTCCGATGTGTGAAACGTACCGCCCGCCTCTGACACCCTCGGTCCGCCCGCCCGGCACTCACGGCCTGACAGGCAGAGCAGCACCCGGAATCGGTGACAGGCGGTCGAAGCCCCTGTCGCCGGCCGGGCTTTTCGGTCCAGCGACACGGAATTGGCCTTGGCCTGCGCCTTTCCGCCTCACGTACGGTCACGTCATGAGGATCCGAATCGTCGATACGTTCACCGACCGCCCCTTCACCGGCAACCCTGCGGGAGTCCTGCTGCTGGACTCCGACGCCTTTGCCGACGACGAACAGCTCCAGCGGATTGCCATGGAGCTGAACCTCTCCGAGACCGCTTTCGCCCACCCGCTGCCGCCGGGCGGCGACGCGGACTGGGCACTGCGCTGGTTCACCCCGACCACCGAGGTCGACATGTGCGGGCATGCCACCCTCGCGACCGCGCACGTCCTGCACACCACCCGGGCGGCGAGCGGCACGGTGCGTTTCGCGGCACGGTGCGGCATCCTCACCGCGACCGCCCACCCGGACGGCACGGTCACGCTCGACTTCCCCACAGCCCCCCTGACACCGGAGACCGCCCCGGCCGGGCTGGCCGTCGCCCTGGGCGCGGAACCGCTCTCCGTCCACGACACGGGCCCTCACATCGGCGACCTGGTCGTCGAGCTGGCCGACGAGAGGACCGTACGAGGACTGACCCCGGATCTCACCGCACTTACCCGCCTCTCCCGGCGGGGCATCATCGCCACGGCCGCCGCCGAGGACCCCGCCCGCGGCTACGACTTCGTCTCCCGCGGCTTCTTCCCGCGCGTCGGGATCGACGAGGACCCGGTGACCGGCAGCGCCCACACCGCCCTGGCCCCCTTCTGGTCGGCCCGCTTCGGCCGTGACGAGCTGACCGGGCTACAGGCCTCCGCCCGTTCCGGTCTGGTCCGGACCTCACTGCGCGGCGACCGCACCTTGCTGACCGGCAACGCCGTGACGGTCATCGACGGCGAACTGCTGACGGAGCTCTGAGCCTTCCGACGACAGGACAGAGGGCGTACGGGCCATTCCCGTACGCCCACTGTGCTGAGCACCACCCACGGACCACTCCCGTACGCCCCGTCGGTGAACACCGCCCCAGCGGCGCCCCACCGCACTCACGGCGTAGGCAGCCACCCAACCTTCCCCGCCAGCAGGGCGTATCCGACAAACGCCGCGATATCGAGCAGCGCATGCGCCGCGACCAGCGGCCCGACCCGGCCCCAGCGTCGGTACAGCAGCACGAAGACAACACCCATCACCATGTTGCCGATGAAGCCGCCGATGCCTTGATACAGGTGGTACGAGCCGCGCAGCACCGAGCTCGCCACCAGGGCGGCCATCGGCGTCCACCCCAACTGCCCGAGTCTGCGCAGCAGATACCCGACGACAATCACTTCCTCCACCACGGAGTTCTGGAGCGCTGAAAGGATCAGGACCGGGAATTTCCACCACACATCGGGGAGTGCTTCCGGGACCACGGTCAGATTGAAACCGGCTGCCCGCGCCACCAGATAGAAGGCGAGCCCGGCGCTCCCGATACCCGCCGCGACCATCACGCCGCGCCCCAGGTCCGGCCATGGCCTGGTCCGGTCGAAACCGATGGCACGCAGGCCGGTCCCCTCCCTCATCAAAAGATGCGCGACGAGGGCGACGGGCACCAGAGCCGTCGCGATTCCGAAGAGTTGCCAGGCCAGATCCAGCCATGGACGCCCTGGTGCGTACGAGCTGTTGAGCGTTGCGGCCTGTTCCTTCAAACCCCCTGGTTTCGTCAGTGATCCGACAAAACTGATCAGGGCAGACACCCCGCTGGCGCCCAACGAGAGAGCCAGCACCAGCACCGTTTCGGACCGCAAGATCCGCCGTGACACGGCCTCTTGGGGGAAAGAATCAGCCACGTACCCCGCCTCCACCTGTACACCCGCCTTGAGTTGTGCATTCACGCCCCATCCTGCTCCCGTCCCGCTAAGGTCTCGAATGCAGGTACGAAGATCATGCGCGACAGGCCGGAGGACAACCACCATTGGCGATGGTGTGGTCCCCCTTTTCCTTGTTCATCCTCAAGGAGGGGCACCACCGTCAGGCGGTGCCCCTCTCCGAGCAGGCCGCGTTCACCCACAACGCAGAGCTGACCGACGGCGGAAGGCTCGATCTCTTTTATCCCAAGGACGGCACCCCGCTGCTCGACTATCCGTACACGCTGGTGGACGAGATGAGGATGAGCACCTCCGAGGGCCGGGCGGCCCTGCGGTTCATGACACTGCTGAATGAGCCGGGCGCGCAAGCCGTCCCGAAGGAGCACGGCTTCAGGAACGTCGACGGTTCGGCCGCGAAGTCGGTGGTCACGTCGGCGGGCGGCAGGAAACCCCAGCCGTACATCACTGCGTCTGCCGCAGCGCCGTCCGCCGAGGCGCTCCCGCGAACGTCGGCATGTGAACGAATCACGGCGCAGAGCGCCCGGCTGACGACGGCCGTCATGCCCTCTTCGCGGTCGCACCCGAGGCCGAC
>NZ_JBEOVN010000196.1:0-13192 GCF_040295565.1 Streptomyces sp. NPDC002785
TCGCCCACGGTCACGGCATGCGCCACTGCCGCTACCGAGGCCAGGACAAAACCCATATCCAGCACGTCCTGACCGCCATCGCCGTCAACATCGAATGCGAGGGCTTCTGGTTGCCTCTCGGCTAGGGACTCCTGAAGTTGGGCGATCAGTCGGGCGAGCCTGGCCACTGCCGACCCGGGGCCCTCGGCGTTGCTGGCTGACACACCGTAGGCAAACTCCCGCCAGCCAGGTGCGGCAAGCAGTTGCTCTTCCAGAGCGCTAGTGAACACCCGAGCCCAGTGCGGCCCTTTGATGACGAGGTTCAGCTGCATGCAGGCGCCAGTGGAGTACGTCTCGTGCCACCAACCGCGTGGCAGGAACAGAAGACCGCCCGCCTCCATAGTGACTTCCTGTGCGTCCTCGGGTATGCGATCAGGGAACGGGGCACGCGCGTAGGTGAGTTGGCGCTCATCGGCCTGTTTACGGTCACGGGCGAAGCACATCGCTGTCTGATTCTCGATGCTGTCTTTGGGCGCCAGTCGCCAGCGCTTGGAGCCGGCAAGTAGCAACGCGAAGTTCACATCGAAGTCGCTGTGCATGGGGACGCCGCTCGTCCCCGTCGAGCAGAAGATCTCGCAGGACATGGCGGTGCGCGGAAGACCGAGACGGCGGGACGCGTCGGCGATGAGGTCGTCGAGTCCAGGGAAGGCACGCTCCACATGACGCATGTAGCACGTGAACCCAGCCCTGTACATGGGTAGCGCGTCCTTTCCTCTGGGGACGCGGGCATGCGGTCCGTTGCGCCGGAGCAGCGATACCGTGTCTCCGAAGGCCTCCAGGACGCGTTCTGCCTCGTTTAGTTCTGGCACTGCTCTTAGTAGTTCATCAGGCAAGGCGCCTCGTGGTCCCACATACGGCGTGTCGGGCCAGTGGGTTGCGAAAAACTCTTCCGGGCTGAGCGGTGCGATGAAGTCTGCGAACAGCGGCATTTCTTCTCCGAGACAGAGTCCGATTACTAGGAGTATTCGGAACGGTCGGGCCGGGTGTGGTGGGTTTTAGTAGGTGTTGTCCAACCCTGCCTCGCACCTGGCGCTCAGGCGAGATAGCGACGATCCAAGCTTTTCGGTGCCACGGCCGGGTAGTCGAGGAAACGTGCGCGGGGCGGTGGCTGCGGTGGTTCGGCGGGAACCAAGTCACGGGCCGCGGGGGCGAGGGTCATGACCTGCGGCGCGAAGGTGACATTGTGCTTTCGCGCTACGGCCTCCAGGTGGTAGACCACGCCCTCATGTACGACGTTCTCATTCCGCGTGACCAGATAGACGAACCTGGGATCGACCTCGGCCAGCAGTGACTTTGGGATACGCGCTGGCAGCGACAGTGTGTAGTAGCGCGGCCAGGGCCGCCGACGGTGACGTTCCAGCCAGGAGTGACCGAAGGGGCGCAGGCTGGTGAACATGGCGAAACTCCACTCGAGTTTCACGCCCGTCACGACCAACAGGAAGTTCACGACAAACGCCAATGCGACCAAACCGTGGACAAGCGGCGCCCAGCCGTCGACGCGGCCGGGTCCGGTGGCCGGGGCCAGCAAGGCCAGCGCGCACAGGGCTCCGTAGATCGCACCCTCGAAGAAGTCCTTGATCAGCCATCTGACCGACCGGCGGCCGGACGCTGTCCGTCCCATAGCCAGGGCCAGCAGACCGACGAGGACTGCCGCGGTCCACACGGCAGTCGGGCTCCCGGACACCTCGATCCGGCCATCCGGAGAGAAGACCATGATCCAAAGAGATAGTGCCATGACTGAGAAAGGGAAGTTGCCCGAAATCCCGAAGGCCAGGTGCATCAGGATTGCCAGCCACAGAGCCCAGCGTGCCGCGCCAGGGACGCAGGTCAGGGCGCCTGCCACGAACTCGACGACGATCACCATGACAGGTACGGCCTTCAGGACTCGGCGGAAGTCCGGCAGGCCAAGCAGACAGAAGTACTGCGCGGTGACCGCGCGACCGGCACTGCGTTCAGTGAACAGATACTCGTCGTTGACTTTCAGCAGGGCCGCCGTCAAGTACACGCCCGCCAGGAGGTCCTGGGCCATCACAGGATCGACGTGCACGGGAGTGAACGCCGCGATGACCACCGCCACGGCTCCGAGCCAGCAGTGGTCGGAGAGCCGAAGGTGGGTCGCGAGCAGCCAGTAGGCGATCAGTAGAACGACGACGGTACGACCGATGAGGGACTGGGTGGCTACCGTGATCACCAAGGCTAGCGGCAGGGCCACGAGTTGGCCGGCCGCCGCCACTTTGTGCGGCAGTCTGACGCCGAAGACCGGCGCGTAATGATGACCCAGGCGCGAGAAACCATATTCCCAGAACCGGTTCATTTGGTGGAAAAAGAGAGCGGCCACCACAAGAGCCGTAGGCGTGAGTCGGAAAACCACTCGCACCTCCCTTTTTGGCAGGGGGAATCCAGGTTGATCTCCCGCGAAACTCGATCCTGCATGTGGTTGCTCGCGCAGTCAACAACCTCTTTGAGGCGGCGACCGATCAACTTCGGTCAACATTGCGCGTCGCCTCACAGGTCGCGACAGTGGCTCTGAGCTGGCCTTTTACCCACCTGCTTATGGCGGTGGACCGCCAAAGCACAAAGTCACTACGGCAAAGAACAGTAAAATTTCAACAACGTTTCAGAGGGGCTTATTTGTGACGTGATATCGGCACGAAGAGGTGAGCTTGTGTTGAATTTCCCTCTGGACGCATGATCGTGGTCCGTGTAGCTTGCAGTTGGCGCCATCGGGGTGCCGAAATTCCCTCTATTAGCGATAGGGAGAAAAATCATGGCTGAGGTCATTCTCGAGACCACCAGTGACGTCGAGGAGCTCACGGGCGAGGACTTCGAGGAGCTGTTCGCCGACAGTCCGCTGATCATCACCGACAGCGAAGTCAAGAACTGACGCGCCACATCTCGGCCGTCTGCGCCGGCTGATCCGGTTCGACCGTCGGCGCACCGTTGATGAAGGGGGAGGGGCATGGCGGTTCATGTGTTCGTCGGGCCGTCGTGCCCTGAACCTCTCGTCAGGAAGTACCACCCGGACTTCGTTCTGCACGCCCCCGTCCGGCACGGCGACCTCTTTTCGCAGGCCCTCGCCGCCGGGGACGTCGCCGTCATCGTGGACGGGGTCTACCACCACAGCCTGGCCTTGCGCCACAAGGAGATCCTCGACGCCCTGGAGCGAAGGATCACGATCCTTGGCGCCGCCAGCATCGGAGCCCTGCGCGCAGCTGAACTCGATGAGCTCGGCATGATCGGCGTCGGTCGAGTCTACGACTGGTATCGCGACGGCGTCTTCGATGGAGACGACGCAGTCAGCGTGGCCCACAGCGAGACGAGTTCGCCAGTTGGCATCAACATCCCTCTAGTCAACCTCCATGCTGCGGTCCTCGCCGCAGCGGACGCCGGAGTCCTGACAAGGGAGGCGGGCCGGCGTCTGTTGGCGCGACTGGAGCGTGAGTACTACCCGCTGCGTACCGTGGGGCGCATACTGGCCCTGGCCAACGAGTGCGGCGAAAGCGCGTTCGCCGACTGGTACGCGGGTCATGTCGCCACGGACCCTGCCGCCTTCGACCAGAAGCGGGCTGACGCGCTCCAGGCTTTCGCGCTCGCCGAGCTACTGGACTCCCCTCCGCGCGTCACGCCCGTCCCGACGATGAAGATGGTGCGGGACTGGCGTACGGAATTCCACCGGCGCTGGCGCAACCGATTTGCGCCCGTTGATCCCCTGATGCAGCCTCGGATCGCCTACCAGCAGATATTTGCCGCGGACTTTCCGGACGTCTGGTGGGGCTTCCTGCATCGTTCGTCGGATCCGGCGTTCGCCAGTTCCTCCGACGGTTTCCCGGCGCATGTGCTCCGGCACCTAGGACCCACGGCCGCTCGGTGGCTTGATGACCCGGCGCTGCGTTCTCGGATCACCACATTGCTGTGTCCTCTGCCCGATCTGGCGGACTCCCGGGAGGCGGAACTGCTGCTGCGGCGAGAGTCGGCACAGGATCGCGCCCGGGTCACCGACTGGATGCGACGCACGCAGCACCACCTCGACACCCACCCGGCGCGCAGCCTGGCCCAGATAACCGACGCCACATGCGCACGGCTCCTCGCCCGGATCTGGGACGTCCACACCGACAAGGAGCTGGCCGTGGAATGCGGCCGACGGGGCTTTCCGTCCCTGCGTCAGGCGGCGGTCGCTCTCCGTCCCTTCGCCATCGGCTATCTGGGGTCGCTTCAGCAAGCGCGTACGGGAAGGGGAGGAGAGGCCCGTGGCTAAGGTCAGGCTCCCCGGCACGCACCGCGCCGTCGCCGCTGAGATCACCTGGGAGCGAATCGAACCGCGGCTGCGTGACTACGGGATCACACGGGTTGCCGATGTTACCCGCCTGGACAACATCGGCATCCCTGTATTCCTTGCCGTACGGCCTGCGTCGGAGACTCTGGCCGTGTCCCAAGGCAAGGGGGCTTCACCGCTTCTTGCCAAGCTGTCCGCAGTGATGGAGTCCATTGAGCTCTGGTACGCCGAGCGGCCCGCGCTCAACACCTTTGTCGCCACGCCCGAGAGTCTCAGCCTGCCGTACGCCCTGACGGATCTGAACCTCCGGGTCACGGACACCTGGGTCCACCAGATGGAGCTGCCGTGGGCCCAGGCCCGGTCACTGGCGGACGATCGGACCGTACCGGTGCCACTCGACCTCGTCCGGCTCTCCTACAGCGGGGAACACTTCTGGCGCCCACGCCTGTTCGAATCGAGCAGTACAGGGCTCGCTTCCGGCAACACCTTCACCGAGGCCTGCCTGCACGGTCTTTACGAAGCGGTCGAGCGTGACGTGCTAGCAGCCCATCCGGCCCGCAACGGCGCCGGGCGACTGCGGATCGCCCCGGAGACGATTCGCAACCAGCACCTGCGGTCTTTGCTGGGCCGGCTCGTGGATGCCGGAGTGGATTACGACATCTCCTGCATCCCGAACCGGTTCGGTATACCGACGTTCGCCGCGTACGTATGGTCGCCGCTCTTCCCGATCGTATGCGCCGGCTCAGGCACACACATGGACGCGGTCGTCGCTCTGTCCCGTGCTCTGACCGAGGCGGTACAGAGCCGGTTGACCGAGATCAGTGCCACCCGTGACGACATCCCCTCGGACCAGGACACCTGGAGGGACGCGAGCGCGGAACCCGGCTTCCCCTCTACCGCGGATGCCGTAAGCCTCGACGAGGCGCTGCGCGGCCACGGAGCCGGCCTCGACGACATGGAGGAAGAACTGGCGGAGGTCAGCCGACGGGTCACAGCCGCGGCTGGCCATGACCCGCTAGTGATCCGACTGTCGGAGCCGACCGAGCCATTCAGCGTCGTCCGGATCACCTGCCCCGGCCTCGCCTACGCGGAGGGGCGCACGCTGTCCGCTTGATGACCAGAAGCCCTTGAGTGCAGGACCAGTTATTGCGAGGTGTGCCTTGAAGATTCAGCGAGACCGGTTTCAGCACTCAGAGGGATATGTCCTCGAATACGAGGTGTCCGTCCCCGACGTCGTTGAGAGCCCCTATCTCCACATCCTCTTCCACGGGTTCAGCCGCATAGAGAAGCACGTGCCGCCGGTCTTCGCCCGCAAGCAGTGGAAGCAGGCGGAGCAGTCCGTGTGCCTGTCCTTCTCCGACCCGATCCACCTCCACAACCAGGACTCCTGCTGTGGCTGGTTCCTGATGGGAGAGCAGGAGTTTGCGCCGCGGATGTACGCGCTGCGCGAGTCCTTGATCCAGCGACACGGACTCCAGGGCACCGTCTGGCACGGCCTCTCGTCGGGCGGATATGCAGCACTCAAGCACTGCATGCGGGCGGGCGGCGACGACCTCGCCTTCGTGATCTCACCGCACAACGACCCGACCATCCTGCCGCAGTGGGAACGCGAGGCCGCGCCCTTCGCGCAGCTGCCCAGTATGGCTGCACCGGAGACGATGACCGATGTGATCGCCGACTGGTCCGCGCCCGGCGCCGGACGCTATCTCCATGCGCTGGTCTCGGAGAAAGACTCCTATTTTGCGCTGGAACACCTACGTCCCATCATGCGCAGTCTCGGCGGCCGCGAGAGCTCCCGGGCCGTCATGCTTCGGGACGGCCGGGGCCACGGCTTCATCAAAGACGCCGACTACGACTCTCAACTTCAAGAAGCCATCCGCGGCTGGCAGGACTACCGGACACGCCGCTCCACCGCGGTGGCGAGCACCGCCGAATGACACACCACAGGGACCACTGGAAGGAGCACGCCGTGCCCGAAGTCGAGGTAGTCCTGTCGAGCCCCCTTGCTCGATTCGCGGGGGGCGAGACCAAGTTCCGCGTTCCTCCCGGCACGTTCCGAGAGGTCATCGACAAGGTGTACGAGCGTCACCCAGCGCTGCAGAGGCGCGTGGCGGACAGCTCCGGGGCTTTCCTGCCCTTCGTAAGCGTCTACCTCGGGGAGGACAACATCCGCGACCTCGACTCGCTGGACGTCGTCGTCCCGCCACGGACCACTGTGATGATCATGTCGGCGGTGGCTGGTGGTTAGTCCAATCCAACCACGGACCATCCGCAACGCCACGGTGGACGACGCCGCCGCGATTCGTGAGCTGTACGGGGCCGGTGACGTTGAGGAGTTCGTCCTTTGCATAGCTGACCGGCGTACCGCGCCTGGCACCACGTACTACGTCGCCGAGTCCGGCGGCCAGATCGTCGCGGTCTTTGCCCTCACCAGGCTCGGCCGGCTGCGGCCCGGAGGGAAGAGCCGGCTGATGCTCCACGAGATAAAGCTCCGGCCGAAGTTCCGGGGCACCGGCATCACCGAGGACATCTTTGGATGGCTGGCGACCAACCTAGCTGTGGGAACCGAGACGGAGCTGCTCGCCCTGGCTGCACCCGGACTGCGCCCGTCCAGTTTTGACAAGTTCGGCCTGTCTGAATCCCACCACGTCTTCAAGTGGCCCGTCCGTGCGAAGGTGGAGGGGTTGTGAAGGACCATCAGTCTCATCTTTTCGAGGAAGAGTTCACCGGCTGGTTGGCCGGGCTGAGGGCCTTGGCGGACAAGTGCCGCGAAGATGATGGCGCATGGCGCAAGGTGGCCTCCCAGGGGCTGCTGTCCCTAGCCGCCCCCGAGGCAGCGGGCGGTGCCGGCGTCGGCTACGAGGCTGCCTGCCTTGCCCTGGAGGCGTTCGCCGAGGAGAGCGGCCTGAGCGGTCTGCCCTTCGCGATGGCCGCACAGATGTGGGCATGCCAGGAACCCCTGCTGGAATTCGGCAACAAGGCCCAGCACGACAGATACCTGGCCCCGCTCATGGCGGGTACCGCGGTTGGCGCCTTCGCGGCCACCGAGTACGACTCGGGCTCCGACCTGCTCTCCCTGCGGACCCGCGCCGATCAGCACGGTGATGGACGGTGGCGGCTGAGTGGCGCCAAGACCTTCGTGACCAACGGGCCGACCGCCGATGTCTTTCTGATCCTCGCGCGCACCGCCGAAGGCAGCGCCCTGTTTGGACTCACCGCCTTCCTGGTCCGCAGGGAAACCCCGGGCCTGCACATCGGCAAAGTGATCGACAAGACTGCACTGGCGGGTGCGCAGTTGAGCTCCCTCCACCTGGACGACTGTGTGGTTGATGACGCCGATCGGCTCGGTGGTACCAGCGGCGGGTTCGCCGTGCTCATGCACGCGATGCGCTACGAAAGGGCGTTCATCCTGGCACCAACGCTGGGACTGATGGCCGGGGCCCTGCGCCAGGCCATCGAACACGTCCGCTCCCGGACCCAGTTCGGGCAGCCCCTTGGCTCTTACGAAACGATCCGGCAGCGCTTGGTCCGGATGCACATGAGTCTCACCAGCGCACGCGAAGTGCTGTACGCCACAGCCCGCAGAGCGGACCGAGGCGCCCTCGACCACGGCCGATCGTCTCTGACGAAACTTCACGTCAGCACGGAATTCAACCGGTTCTGCCAGGAACTGCCCGACCTCTACGGCGGATACGCGCTGCTGCCGGAGACGGGAGCCACCGCCCTGCTGGCCGACGCGGTGGCCAGCAGGTACTACTCCGGGACTTCGGACATGCAGATGAAGATCATTGCTGAAGGGCTGGGTTTGTAATGGCAGAAGACTCCGTACTCCAGGCCGTGCTCGCTACGGTCCGCGAGGTGGCACCGGGAGCCGAGGTAAGCGAAGACGCTCAGCTCATCTCACGCCGGATCATCGACTCATTGTCCCTCCTGAGTCTGGTGGCGCTCCTTGAGGAACAGTTCTCCGTCACTGTCCGCGACTCGGAGATCCTCCCGGCACACTTCGAGACACCACTCGCGATCCGGGCGTTCCTGAAGTCCAAGGGGTGCTGATTGATGGCCGCCAGCCGCCGTTCCCTAGCGGACGATCTACGGGCGACCGCCGCACGCCACGGCGAGCGCACCGCCGTCATCGACGGAACTCTCACCCTTAGCTACGCCGAACTTGACAACATGGCCGAGCACATCGCGCAGACCCTGCGTGACGCGGGTGTTTGCCCCGGGGACTGCGTCGCCTGGCACGGGGCGAAGTCCTCTCTAGCGGTGGCGGCAGTCCACGGCATCCTCCGCTCACAAGCCGGATACGTGCCCGTCGATCCGGACGGCCCCATCTCCCGCGCCGAACTCATCGTCGGCCGCAGCCGGCCCAGAGTGTTGGTCTCGGACAGCGCGGCCCGCGACCAGTGGCGCACGGTCGCGCCCAGCCTGGACTGGCAGCCTCTGTCCCTCGGCTCGGCAGTGGCCGAACCCATGTGGTACGCGATCCCGGCCTCCACTCCGCGCGCTCCGCTGGTGGATCTCGCCTACGTTTTCCACACCTCCGGGAGCACCGGCCATCCCAAGGGCGTGACCCACACGCACGCGAGTGCCTCAGCCTTCGTCGACTGGGCCGTCCAGGAACTGGGGCTTACCGAGCAGGACGTCATCATCAACTCGGCGCCGCTGCACTTCGACCCCACCACACTCCACCTTTTTGGCGCCGCGCGGGTGGGCGCCGCGGTTGCCCTGATGCCCGCGGCGGCGGCCCCCTTTCCCGCCGCGTACATTGACTTCTGCCGACAGGTCGGCGGCACCGTCTGGTATGCCGTGACCTCGACCCTGGTGTGGCTCACCCGCCGAGGGAAGGACCTGTTGGCGCACCTTGGGTCGCTGCGGGTGGCCGTGGTCGGCGGCGAAGTGCTGCAACCCAGCGACGTGAACACGCTGTTCTCAGCACTACCCGGGATACGGCTGCTCAACGTGTACGGCCCGACTGAGAGTAACGTCTGCACCTTCCACGAGATCCGCGGTTCCCAGCCGTCCGATGCGGTCATACCCATCGGGCGAGTACTACCAGGTGCCGAGATCACTGTGGTGGACGAGAGTCTGGAGCCAGTGGGCCCCGACTGCCCAGGCCAGCTCCTGGTTCGCGGCAGCATGCTGATGGAGGGCTACCTGGACACAGAGCAGACAGACCGTGCATTCGTCCGCACAGCCGACGGCCGACGGTGGTATGCCAGCGGAGACATGGTCAGGGAAAAGCCGACTGGTGAGCTCGAGTTCATCGGACGCCAGGACGCGCAGATCAAATCACGCGGCTTCCGGGTCGAGCTGGGGGAGATCGAACGGCACCTCCAAGCGCTCAACAGCGTCCACGAGTGCGTTGCCGTAGCCACCCCCGACGCCGTCTTCTCGAACCTGATCACGGCGTTCGTGAGCGCGGGCAGCCTCGACGACGTCAAGCCGCTGCCCGACCTGCTCCGCGCCCGGCTCCCGTACTACATGGTTCCGCAGCGCATCGTCTTGGTCGCCGGCGAGCTGCCCAGAAACGCCAACGGCAAGGTCGACCGCAAAGCCCTCACGGAACTCGCTGCCCAGCCAGCCCTCGGCGACAGCCCTGAGCTGACGATCGTCCACTGACGGAAGGCAGTACCGTGTCACTCTCACCCCCGGCCAACGTCGCTCCGGACGACACCGTCGAAGTCCTAAAGGTCCCTGATTTCAGGTGGTTGTGGGCAGCGAACGGCTTCCGTTACGCGGCAGCCGAGGTCGCCTCTTTCGCCCTGCCCATCACCGCTCTCCTCCTGCTGCACGCACCACCTCTTGTGATGAGCCTAATCTTCATGTGCAGCCGCGCCGGATTTCTGGTCGTGGGGCTGCCAGCCGGGGTGTGGATTGACCGCTGGCGCAAGAAGCCGGTGCTGATCTGTGCCGACGTCGCGTACACCGTTGCCTTCGCCAGCGTGCCGCTCGCCTACGTTCTGAACGTGCTCACCGTGGCCCAACTGCTCGTGGTTGCGCTCGTGGTGAGTCTGGCCGGAGTCTTCTTCGACGTGGCGCACAGCAGCGTGTTGCCATACGTACTACCCCGGCGACTGGTGTCGGACGGGAACGCCCGGCTGCAATCCTCCGAGACTGCCATACAGGCCGTATCCCCGAGTGTCGCCGGCCTGGTCACCCAGAGTGTCGCCGCACCCTTCCTCTACTGCTTTGCTGCGCTCGGTCACCTGGTATCGCTCGTGCTGCTGCGGCATATCCACCCGAAAGGCGACGTCACACGGGGGACGCTAGGGCCGGAACGTGCATTCCGGCGCGAGATCATGGATGGTATCCGCGTCCTGTTCCGACAACCGCTGCTGCGGCTCCTGCTCAACCAGGCTGCCCTGAACAATTTCGGCGCGGGGATCATCCTGTCGATGCTGCCAGTCTTTCTCCTCAAGGAGATCGGCCTGGCCACCTGGCTGTATGGCCTCATGTCGACACTGGGAGCCCTGGCCGGATTCGCTGCCTCCCTTCTGGCGCCGAGACTGAGGCGCCGGTTCGGTGAGATACGGATGACCCTGATCTTCTCCGCCCTGGCCCCCTTCGCAGTCCTCGCGGCACCACTTGCCGAGGTATTCCGTCAGGCGGCGGTGCCGCTCATCGCGCTGGCAGAGATCCTCATCGGCATCGCCGTCGTCGGCAGAGCTGTGTCCACGGCCGGGTTGCGTGCTCGGGTGACACCCAATGAATACATGGGACGGGTCACGGCGGCGTACAGCGTCGTCATCCAGGGAGCCACCCCGCTGGGAGCGCTCGCCGGTGGTTTGATCGCCAGCCACTGGTTCACCGGTGCGGCCCTGTGGGCCGGCGTCCTGGCCATGGCCCTGCCCCTCGTCCTACTGCTGCTTTCTCCGCTGCGCCGATACAGCAGGCTTCCCACCGAATGGGAAGTCTGAGCGCCGTCTTCCTGGCACTGACGCACATGGACCCACGACAGTTCTTCTGGAGACATACATGACCCCACTGGATCAGGCCGCCGCCGAGTACGAGAAGCACGGCTTCGCCATCATTCGCAACGTCATCCCCGGCGACCTCCTCGAAGAGGCACGTGCCCATGTTGAGTGGCTGACCGCGAAGTACCCGGAGTTGCGACCCGAGCATTTCCACCACCCCTTGATCCGCAACGACGCCTTTTGGGTCCGGCTCGTATCGGATCGCCGATTGGTCGACATCGGAGAGTACTTTCTCGGCCCGGACCTCGCTTGCTTCACCGCGCACTATGTCTGCAAGCCACCGTACGACGGCCAGCCGGTGCTGTGGCACCAGGACGGCGCCTACTGGAAGCTGACGCCGATGAAGGCGTTGACCGTCTGGCTGGCCATCGACGAGAGCACCACCCAAAACGGGTGCCTGCGCATGGTCCCTGGAAGTCACAAGCTGCCGCTGTACAAGCCAAACCTGCGCACGGACAAGCCCAACATGCTCTACTCGGAGGCTGACAACGACCTGGTCTCCCAGTGGGTCGAGGAACATGGCGTCGTTGACATCGAGTTGAACCCCGGCGACGTCTCGATTCACCATCCGCATCTGCTGCACTGCTCCGAGGCGAACACTTCGCCCAAGCGGCGCTGCGGACTCGACATCGGGTACATCGCCACATCCACCCGCATCGAAAGCCAGGGGCTCTACCTCGACCCGGTGCTGGTCCGCGGCGATCCGGTCGAGGGCACGAACACCTACCGCAAGCTCCCTCGGTACGCACCCGGCGAGACCATACCCTTCGCTGGTCATGAGACCTGGAACCAACAGCCGGGTGTTGCCCCGGAAGGCGCCTCGTCCGACGAAGCCCCCCTCACGACAACCAAGCGCATGATCGAGCGCTTGAGGGAGGGCACCGTTGCCATCTGAGGCACGGCCGAACCAGAGAATTTTCTACCTCCGGGACCGCGACGAAGTGGGTGGACTACCCGTTCGGCGGGGTGCCAGCGGGGGAGACCGCGGCTCTCTTCCGAGAGATCGCTGCCTCCAATTGCACGGCCCTGCGCAAGGGCTCCCACCGCGGAGCCCCGGCTATGCGGCAGTTGGCGCCACCGTTCGGCTCCTCGTCGGCGCTGTACACCGGATGAATCACCGGTCGGCTCACTGCTGGTACTCGCCTGCAAGACAGGGGGGCGCCGGCCTTGACTGAGTCAGTCGCAGACCGGGAGTCGGCACGTGGGGTCGCCCGGTTCGCCGGGATGGGGCCGTTCGGCCTTAGCTTGACTCTGAAGCTTCTATAGATCGTCAAGCTGCAGGAGACGGCCCGGGTGCGCCGGTGAATGCGCTGGTGAGGTGGCGGTAGACCTCTCGCGCGACGAAGCGCTTGAGGCATCTAAAGATGTCCTTCGTCTTGAGTCCTTCGAGGGTGCGTCGTGCGACGTAGTCGCGGGTGCGCGGGTCGTGACGCATGCGGACCAGCACGATTGTGTGCAGCGCGCGGTTGGCCTGGCGGTCTCCACCACGGTTGAGTCGGTGGCGGTCTGTGCGCCCGGATGAGGCTGGCACGGGTGAGGCGGCGCACAGATGGGCGAATGAGGCCTCTGAAGCGAGCCTGTCGGGGTTGTCGCCGGCGGTGACCAGTAGCTGCCCGGCGGTCTCGGTCCCGACGCCCGGCAGCGTGAGCAGGCCGGGGGCGGTGCGAGTGATCAGGACGCGCAGGTCGGCGTCCGCGTCTGCTATCTCCTCGCTCAAGTACCGGTAGCGCTTGGCCAGACGCTTGAGGGCCAGTTTGACGGCTGTGGCCGGGGCAGCCAGGTCGGTGCCCGGACGGCTGGCGGCCAGCCGCCGGACCAGCTCGGTGGTGGTCAGCGAGCGCAGTGCTTCGCGTACCGCAGCGGGCGCGGTGATGATCAGTGATTTGATCTGGTTGATGGTCTGAGT
>NZ_JBEOVN010000197.1:0-13114 GCF_040295565.1 Streptomyces sp. NPDC002785
GCGGCGTCATGCGGCTTCGATTGCAAGGCGGAGGAAGGAAGCGGATGGGGTCTCCCCTGGTCGAGCGAAGCCGAGAGCTCGGGGAAAGAGCGTCGCTGACTGACGACAACGCCGCAAGCGGAGTCGCAGGGCGTCGGGAGCCCGCTCCCTATCGTGGGGGAGGTCGTCAGTAACGAGGCGCGTTCCTGGACCGCTGCACCTGCGTGGTGCGGCGGTCCCTCGCGTTCCAGCAGGCCTTGTGCCAGTGCCTGCGGTCGTCGATCCCGCCGTACTCGGACCAGGCCACCAGATGCGGAACGCCGGACGGGATCTCCTGGTCGCAGCCGGGGCAGCGATACCGCTTGCCGACCGCGCTCGCGCCGCTCACCGGGCGCACCGACCACTCCTCGCCCTGCCACTGTTCGGTGCGTCCGCCGCCGCCGTACCGGGCCCCCGGCACCGCTGTGCTGTCGTGGGGAATCTCGCCGCCTCGGGGGCGGTTGCGGCGCGGAGACACGTGACACCTCACGGGGCAGGCTGGGCAGTTCCCGTCCAGCGTAGGGCCATTTGGCCGAGCAGTGCGTCCCGCACACACGGGACGGCACCCGGGACGGGGTGAGTTACCGGAAAATCGCAACAACTTGCTGCTGGACCGTGCCTTTGGCACGTGTCGGACGTTGTTGCCAGTACGGGAGCCGCGTCGGCCGCAAGGAGGCAATTGGCGATGCGTGTGGGAACGTTCGTACTGGCAGCCCAGTTTCCGGGACAGGGGCCGGGGGAAGCGCTGCATCGCGCGATCCGGTCCACCGAGGTCGCGGAGGAATCCGGGCTCGACTCGGTCTGGGTGGCAGAACATCATTTCGTGCCGTACGGGGTCTGCCCGTCCGCCGTCACCCTGGCCGCGCTGCTGCTCGGCCGCACCCGGAGAATCCGGGTGGGTACGGCGGTGAGCGTGCTGCCGACCCAGCATCCGGTCGCGCTGGGCGAACAGGCCGCGCTGCTCCGTCTCACCAGCGGCGACAGGTTCACACTCGGCGTCGGCCGGGGCGGCCCCTGGGTGGATCTGGAGGTGTTCGGAGGGGGCCTGGAGGCCTACGAGAAGGGCTTCCCGGAGTCCTTGGAGCTGTTGCTCGACTGGCTGGCCAAGCCACGGGTGGCGGGGAGCGGGGAGCGGTACGGCTTCCGCGAGGTGGCGGTGGTCCCCCGGGCCGACGAACTGCTCGACATGGACGGCGGCGAGAGCCCCGGCGGCCTGGAGGTGGTCGTCGCGTGCACCTCGCCGAAAACGGTGAAGCTCGCCGCGGAGAACGGTCTGCCGATGCTGCTCGGTATGCACTGCGGGGACGAGGAAAAGGCCGAGATGGTCGCCCTGTGGCGCTCCGCCGCCCTTGCCGCGGGCCGCTCGCCCGAGAGCGTCCGGGGGGCCGGACATGTGTCCGCAGGAGTGGCCCAGATCGCCGAACGTGCCGAGGACGCCGTGGAGACGCTCGTGAAGGCGATGCCCGGCTGGCTGCGACAGGGCCTGGACGCCCATGTGACGGTCGACGGCCGGCACCGGGTGATGCGCGACCCGGTCGCCTATACGGAGCTGCTGTGCGGCCTTCATCCGGTGGGCCCGCCCCGGCTGGCGGCCGACCGGCTCGCCGCCACCGCCGAACGGACAGGCATCACCCGCTTCGCGCTCCTGGTGGAGGGTTCGGGAGATCTGGCGGCCACGGAGGAGAACGTAGCGCGGCTCGGCACCGAAGTACTGCCGCTGCTCGCATAAGACCGCCCGGCCGAGCAGTCGTAAGAGGTACGGGGGCTGCCGCCCCGGAGCCAGGTACACCCCCGCGGCCCGGAACGGCAGCAGAAGCGTTTAGCAGTCCCGTAGTTCGGGCGACTGATTGAGCAACTGGCCCCTCACCGAGGTGAAGCGCGCCAGACGCTCGTCGACCGAGGCGTCCAGCGGGAACACCGCGACGCGGTGGCAGTTCTGGAATGCCAGACGCACCCCGAAGTGCCGTTGCAGAGCGCCGCGTATCGCATCACTCGCGAGCGCGCGCAACAGCTGACCACGTGCCTGCTCGTCCGGCGGGGGCGTCTGGTTGTCGGCGAACTCTCCGCCGTCGACCTTCAGCTGAGCCACCAGAGAGCTGATCATCTCCCATGCGTAGGGCAGGGAGGTCCGGACGCAGTCGACGAAGTCGGCTTCGTCGACCTCGCCTCGCTCGGCCTGTTCCAACAGCGCCGGTGAGACGTCGAGCGACATGGGTTCTCCTCTCGCGACCCCGACGTCGGGGTCGGGGCCTTACGGGCAGGGAAGGAGGACGGCGACGCAGCGTGCACAGACGGCGACCTCCTGCATCCACCGTAAGGGCGCAGTCCTGGCCGCACCAGGAGATTGGGAACACAACCGGCCAATAACGAAGGGGAGCAAAGAGGGGCAAGCCCCTAGAGCCCCGGTCCGGGGCGAAGAGGGGCGGCAGAGGGGGAATCGCGTGGAGCACCCGTCGTCGAGTAGCGTTGCCGACCATGCGTCTCGTCATCGCCCGCTGCTCCGTGGACTACGCCGGCCGGCTCACGGCCCACCTGCCCTCCGCTCCCCGTCTGATCCTGGTGAAGGCGGACGGGAGCGTGTCGATCCACGCCGACGACAGGGCGTACAAACCCCTCAACTGGATGTCACCGCCCTGCACCCTCAAGGAGGGCGCCGATGACACCGCGGGCGTCTGGACCGTGATCAACAAGGCGGGCGAGAAACTGATCATCACGATGGAGGAAATCCTCCATGACTCGTCCCATGAGCTGGGTGTCGACCCGGGCCTCATCAAGGACGGCGTCGAAGCGCATCTGCAGGAACTCCTCGCTGACCGGATCGAGACACTCGGCGAGGGCTACACCCTGATCCGCCGTGAGTACTTCACCGCCATCGGACCGGTCGACATCCTGTGCCGGGACGCCGACGGCCAGACCGTGGCCGTGGAGCTGAAGCGGCGCGGCGACATCGACGGCGTGGAGCAGCTGACCCGCTATCTGGAGCTGCTCAACCGCGACCCCCACCTCGCCCCCGTGAAGGGCATCTTCGCGGCGCAGGAGATCAAGCCGCAGGCGCGGGTGCTGGCGACGGACCGCGGGATCGGCTGTGTGGTGCTCGACTACGACGCGCTGCGCGGCATCGAGGACGACAAACTGCGCCTGTTCTGAACCTTCTGCGAACGCCGGACGTGCAGGGCCCGTCCGGCGTTCGACGACTTTCCGGGCGGCTCAGGCCGCCGTCGGACTGCTGTCCGCACCGGCCGCCGCCGGCGACGACGAGGAAGGCCCGCTCGCCGAGTCGGAGGTGTTCGGCGATGCCGGCGGGGTCTCGGTTGCCGAGTCCGTCGGGTCCGGGGATTCGGGCTCCGTCGGAGTCGGGCTCGGGCTGCTCGGCTCCGTCGGCGTGGGGGACTTCGTCGGGCTGGGCGACTCGGTCGGCTTGCCCGACGACGGCTTGTCGCTGGACGGCGTGCTGCTCGGCCCCGTAGGGACCATGGACGGCGTACCGCTCGCGCCGGGCGTGGCCTGACTGCCCGACGGGCCCGGCGTCACCGCGCTGCCGGTGGATGCCGTGTCTTCAAGGAACGAACCGTCCGTCGGTCCGTCGGTCGGGACTCCGTCCCCGCTGTCGTCCTGGCCCGCCGACTCCTCGGCCGTGACACCCGGATTCCTCTGGACATCGCCATCGCCGGACGTCAGCCCCAGCGCCACCACCGTGCCGAGTACGCCGGCCAGGAGGACGCCCGCGCCCGCCGCGACCAGTTTGCGCCGGGCCCCGCCCAGCACTGCGAAGCGGCCTCCTCGCGCGCCTGAGGCGGCTGCGGGGGCGCTCTGCCGGGGTATGACCACGGTGGCGTCCTCGTACGGCCGCGACAGCCTCTGCGTCACGGCTGCCGTCGGGCCGACGGGCAACGGCACCGGCTCCTCGTGCCGCGGGGCCGGCACGTCATCGCCCGCCGGGACCAGCCCGCCGGGCAGCGGGCCGCCGGAGCGGTCCTCCACCAGGGCGAGCGCACGTCGTCCGGCCACCGCGCCCGACTTGTCGGCGAGCGCCCCGCGCATGCTGATCGCGGTCTCCAGCTCGGCCCTGGCCCGGTCCGGATTGCCGGTGCAGAGCGCAAGGACGCCCAACTCATGGTGGAAGTACGCCTCTTCGGCGACCTCTCCGGCGATCCTGGCCGCCTCCTGGCCGATCCGCAGGGCCCGCTCCCAGGCGCCCCAGTGCAGTCCTGCCGCGAAGGCCGGGGAGGCGCTGCGGGCCAGTAGCACGGCCACGCTGGTCTGCCCCGCCCCGTCGCCGGGGACGAGCTGTGTCATCGCCGCGATGACGGCGTCGGCCTCGGCTGTCGCCCGTACGGGGGTGACCGAGGGGTGCCCGGCCCACCAGGCGTAGTGCTGGGCGGCTGTCCGGGCCCGGTCGGTGCTGTCCTCGCCGTATCCGGCGGCCTCCAGCTGGGCGAGGACTCCGGCGGCCAGCCGGTAGCGGGGACCGGCCGGGGAGAGCAGTCCGCAGCCGGCCAGTTCGCCGAGCGCGGCGTCGGCGTGGGTGTCCCCCACGAGCGCCGGCAGGTGCGCCTGGTGCGGCACCTCGCCGCCGAGTGCGACCGCGAAGCGCAGGGTGTCACGGGCGGGCCCGCTCAGCCGTGAGGCGAGCAGTGCGGCGGGCGCCGCGCCCTCGCCGAGGCTGGGCAGCGGTATGTGGACGCCGTCGATGTCCTCGTCGTGCCCGAAGGGTGCGTCGGAGGGCCGGCCGTCGAGGCCGCCGTACGCGTCGGGGTCGGTGCGCAGCATGTCGCGCTGGCGCAGCAGGGCGCCCGCCTGGACGAAGCGCAGCGGCAGCCCCTCGGACTCGAACCAGAGGTCTCCCGCCCAGTTCGCCTCCTCGTCGGTGAGCGGACGCTCGACGACCTGCTCCAGCAGGTCGATCGAACAGCTGCGGCCGAGGCCCGCGAGGAAGACCTCTTCAAGGTATGAGTCTGGGGTGGCTGCGGCGACATCCGGTGTCGTCGCGAACAGGAAGGCACACTCCGGAGTGGCGTCGAGCAGCTCCTCCAGGGCTGCCCCGCCGAATTCCAGGTCGTCGAGTACGACGACGGCGCCGATGTTCCGGACCTTTTCGATGAGACCGGCGCCGTCGGGCCGGTGCAACTGCGCGTCGTGGACGGCCTCGAAGAGCCCGTACAGCAGGTCGGTGGCGGTCCGCTTGTAGCCGGAGAGCCGCACGACTCCGTCCGGTGCGAGGTCCGCACAGTCGGCGGCGACGGCGTCCAGCAGTGCTGTACGACCGGATCCAGCCGGTCCGGTGAGCCGCACCGAGCGGCCGCGGGCCAGCAGGCGTGTCAGCCGTTCGCGCTCTTCCGCGCGCTCCAGGAGGGGCGGCTGGGGGGCGGGCGGCCCCGGCGGCACGGGCGGTGCGGTGGCGCGTTCGCGGTCGGCGCGCTCGGCGGCGGTGCGCCGGACCGGCGGATCGGGCTGCTTCCCCGGCGGGCACAACTCGACCTCGCTGCCGTCGACCGGGTTGACGGTGAGGAGGTAGTCACCCGATATGAGCCGGACGACACGCGCCTGTTGCGGCGTTTGCTGACCGAAATCCGGAGTGATGGGGCCTCCCCTGCTCGAACGGAGCTGAGAGCTTGGGGAAGGATCGCCGGACGGCTGCCGCCGGCCGGTTCCCTCACCGAAGCTGTCGTTGTCCCGGCCGTAATCTTGCGGCCCCCGGTGTGTCGGGTCCATCGCCAAAGCCCCCAGACGCGTCGCACACGATTGCTTGCCCCTCCCGGCCTCGCACGCCCCGCTGTCGCTTCTGGTCCGGTGTCCGCCTGGTGGGTTCGTCAATCGGCGGACGGCCGAACCCTAGACCGTCGCACAGTGTCCGCGCACAGTCGGGGGGCCACGCCGCCCGAAGCGCACGTTCTCGCGCGGATTGTGCACCTCGGGCCGTGCCCCACGGCAGGAGCCCGTCCGCCGGGTCGGCGTCGCGTACAGGCCCTACACGCGCGGCAGGGAGTCTGCGGCGATTCCGCCCTCGATGGCCAGAATGCGGTGCAGCCGAGTCGCCACCAACAGGCGCTGCATCTGCGGCGGCACGCCACGGAGGACCAGCCGTCGTCCGGCCCGTCCGGCCCGGCGGTGTGCGCCCATGATGACGCCGAGCCCGGTGGCGTCCCAGGAATCAAGCTCGGTCAGGTCGAGCACCAGGTCGCCGACTCCGTCGTCGAGGGCCGAGTGCAGGGCCGTACGGGCGTCCGCCGCGCTACGGACGTCGAGGCGGCCCCCGACGACCAGCTTGGCGTGGTCGCCCCTGATGTGCATATGCGCTCCCCGGAATTGCTCCATAGCAAGGTTCGTCTGTCTGTTCTGTCTCTGCCACAACTGACTGTGACAGCGACAGCGAAGTTGCCGCCTGTGAGCGAACCGATACCGAATTCACCCCGTGGAGTGGCCAAGGCCCGGCGAGGACCCGTGCGGATCCACCGATTCCGGGAGACGCCCCCCAGGGCCTTTGGGCCTGACCGACGGCAGATCAGGCAACCGGAGGACCGAAAACGATCAGTACGTGTAGAAGCCCTGCCCACTCTTGCGGCCGATGTCACCTGCGTCCACCATCCGGCGCATCAGCTCCGGCGCGGCGAACTTCTCGTCCTGGGACTCGGTGTAGATGTTGCTCGTGGCGTGCAGCAGGATGTCGACCCCGGTCAGGTCCGCGGTGGCCAGGGGCCCCATGGCGTGACCGAAGCCCAGCTTGCAGGCGATGTCGATGTCCTCGGCCGAGGCCACGCCCGACTCGTACAGTTTGGCGGCCTCGACGACGAGCGCCGAGATCAGCCGGGTGGTGACGAAGCCGGCCACGTCTCGATTGACGACGATGCAGGTCTTGCCGACGGACTCGGCGAACTCGCGTGCGGTGGCGAGGGTTTCGTCGCTGGTCTTGTAGCCGCGCACGAGTTCGCAGAGCTGCATCATCGGAACCGGCGAGAAGAAGTGCACACCGACGACGCGCTCGGGGCGCTCCGTCACGGCCGCGATCTTGGTGATCGGGATTGCGGAGGTGTTGGAGGCGAGGACGGCGTCGTCCCGGACGATCTTGTCGAGGGCCCGGAAGATCTCGTGCTTGACCTCGAGCTTCTCGAAGACGGCCTCGACGACGACATCCGCGTCGGCGACCGCGTCGAGGTCGGTGGTGGTGGTGATGCGGCCGAGCGCGGCATCGGCGTCGGCCGCCTCCAGCTTCCCCTTGGAGACGAACTTGTCGTACGAGGCCTTGATGCCGTCACGACCACGGGTCAGTGCCTCGTCGGTGACATCACGCAGCACGACGTCCCAGCCCGCCTGGGCGGAGACCTGCGCGATGCCGGATCCCATGAGTCCGGCTCCGATGACGGCGAGCTTCCTGGCCACGTGTGCACCCCTTGGTTTCTGTTCGCCTCTGCAGCTGGTCCCTGCACGGCCCGGTCCTAACAGTTGTTCACATGCTCTCCGGCGGAGATTAGTACCCGTGAGGGGCCATGGGGCCGCGAAGAGATGCGCGTCACGTCTCACATGACGGACATCACACCGGCACACGTCATTCGGCGTTGCGCCGGGCGTAGTTGACGTCACGCCGTTCCGCTGCCCGGTGGACGCGGTACGGGACGCGTACGTGGGCTCGTACGCCGGCCCGCACATGCTCTGCCGAGTGCTGATGGCGCTCGCCTTCGCACTGTCGGCCGTGACGGTGGGCACACGCGTCTTCCGCGGGGCCGGTGCCTAACTAGGCTGGTCACATGGTCAATCTGACACGTATCTACACCCGCACCGGCGATCAGGGCACCACCGCCCTCGGCGACATGAGCCGGACCGCCAAGACCGATCTACGGATCTCCGCGTACGCCGACACCAACGAGGCCAATGCCGTCATCGGTACGGCGATCGCGCTCGGGCAGCTCTCCGAGGATGTCGTCAAGGTCCTCGTCCGCGTGCAGAACGACCTGTTCGACGTGGGCGCGGATCTGTCGACCCCGGTCGTCCAGGACCCGGAGCTTGTGAAAAAGATGGCCCCGCCGTTGCGGGTCGAGCAGAGTTACATCGACAAGCTGGAGGCGGACTGCGACCACTTCCTGGAGCAGCTGGAGAAGCTGCGCAGCTTCATCCTGCCGGGCGGTACGCCGGGGGCGGCGCTGCTGCACCAGGCGTGCACGGTGGTCCGGCGCGCGGAGCGCTCCACGTGGGCGGCGCTGGAGGTGCACGGCGAGGTGATGAACGCGCTGACGGCGACGTATCTCAACCGGCTCTCCGACCTGCTGTTCATCCTCGCGAGGACGGCGAACAAGGAGGTCGGCGACGTGCTGTGGGTACCGGGCGGCGAGCGGTAGCCACGCTGACCCGATCGCCGCACGGGCCTGGATTCCACGCCCGTGCGGCGATTGCGGACAAGGGTCACCCGGACGCCCCCGGTGACCGTTTCGGGAACAGCGTGTAGCTCCCCGCGATGACCACGTTGATCCCGATCACGAACAGCATCGTCTGCTGCCACGACTGCAGCGACGTCACATCCCCGTCCCCGCCGACGTACCAGATCGCCGCCTGCAGCAGCGCCAGCGCCGTCACGGCCGCGACCGTCCACCGCGCCGCGACCTTCCACTCGTGCACCGCGCGCTGCATCCCGTACTTCGGCGGCTTCACCGGCGGCGGGCCGCCTGCGAAGCGGTGGGCGACCCGGGCATCGACCCAGCGGATCGTGGAGTGGCCGAGCCCCACCGTGAAGCCGATATAGACCGCGGCGAGACCGTGCTTCCCGCCGGGCTCGGCCCCGTTCTTCAGGTCGATGGCCGTGACCACCAGCAGCACGATCTCCAGCAGCGGTTCACACAGGAGCACGGCCGCACCCAGCCGCGGCCTCTTCGCCGGGTACCGCAGTGCGAGACCCGCGGCCAGCAGCACCCAGAAGGCGACTTCGCAGAGCACGATCAGCGTGACGATCACGGTACTTCTCCTTCCGGTCCCGTCCAGTCTTCCGGCCACGGCGCCCGCGATCGTCGTCGGCACTGACGAACCGTGACTGCATCCTTCGATGTACTCGGTCCTCACCCCCGGTAGGGAGGTCCGCGAGGAGGCCGCCGTGTTGGATGGCAGGGTGCTCCCCTACGCCCGCCCGCACCGTCACGACGTGCTCATCGCCGCCATCGGCCTCTTCGGCGGCCTGTTCCTGTGGATGCTCGGACTGCACGTGCAGGGCAACCGGACCTTCGTCGCCCCGTGGCTCTCCCTGGTGCTGCTCACCGTCGTCTCACTGCTGGAACTGGTGCGCAGGACCGCCCCACAGACCGCGCTGGCCATCAGCACGCTCGCGCTGGTCGCGGACCAGTTCACGGTCGGGAACCTGGCAACCGTAATGATGTTCACGGACCTCATATACGCGGCCGTGCTGTACGGGACACCGACCGCCGCCCGCCGCATCCCGGTCACCACGTTCCTGATCACGGTCGCGGTCACGATCGGGTTCCTGGCGTGGTACCGCGACCCCCAGGCGCTGCTCGTCGGTGTCGTCTCCGGAATGGTCTCGGTCCTGCCCGCCATCACCGGGGTCAGCGTCCGCAACCACCGGGACGCCGCCGAGACCGCCCGGCTGCGCGCCGATCAGACGGCGCTGCTGGCCGAGATGGACCGTACCCAGGCGGTGACCGCCGAGCGCGCCCGGATGGCCCGCGAGCTCCACGACATGGTGGCGAACCATCTCTCCGCCATCGCCATCCACTCCACCGCCGCGCTCTCCATCGACGACCCGGAGACCTCGCGCGACGCGCTGCGGGTGATCCGGGAGAACAGCGTCGACGGTCTCGCCGAGATGCGCCGGCTGATCGGGCTGCTGCGCACCGGCGGCGCGGACCCGGAGCCGAGCGCCTCGCCGACGCTCGCCTCGCTGGACGCGTTGGTCGCACAGACCCGTACGAACGCCGCTTCGAGCGGACTGACCTGCACCTTCGAGGACACCCGCAGCGCGCGGGACCCACTGCCGGCGCCGGTCGAGCTGGCTACCTACCGGATCGTCCAGGAGTCCCTGACGAACGCGCTCAAGCATGCCGCGCCCGGCCCGGTCGTCGTGCGGCTCGGGCGGGCCGGGCAGCTGCTCACGGTGGAGGTCAGCAGTGTGTTCGGCGACCGTCCAGGTCCGCGTGCACCCGGGTCGGGGGCCGGTCTGGTGGGGATGCGGGAGAGAGTGGCACTGCTGGACGGAGAGATCGAGGCGGGTCCGGTGAGCACCGGCAACGGGACGAAGATCTGGCTGGTGCGGGCCGAACTGCCCGTGGAGGAAGGGACTGTGAGGGCATGATGATCCGGGTTGTGGTCGCCGAGGACCAGTCGGCCGTCCGTGCGGGACTGGTGCTCATTCTGCGCAGCGCGCCGGACATCGAGGTCGTCGGCGAGGCCGGGGACGGCGAGGAGGCGGTGCGTCTGGCCCGCGAACTGCGGCCGGATCTGGTGCTGATGGACATTCAGATGCCGCGGCTGGACGGGGTGTCGGCGACCGGGCAGGTGGTGGCCGAGAAGCTCGCGGATGTGCTGGTGCTGACGACGTTCGATCTGGACGAGTACGTCTTCGGGGCACTGCGGGCGGGGGCCGCCGGCTTCCTGCTGAAGAACACCGAGGCGCACGACCTGCTCGAAGCGGTACGTACGGTGGCGCGCGGCGAGGGGATGATCGCCCCGGCCGTGACGCGCCGTCTGATCGCGGAGTTCGCCGGGGCCGCTCCCGTTCGGCGTGCGAACACGCCCGATCCGGCAGCGCTCGACGCACTCACCCGGCGCGAGCGGGAGGTTCTGAGCTGTCTCGGCGCGGGGCTGTCGAATGCCGAGATCGCGGTCCGGCTGTCGATGGCCGAGGCGACAGTGAAGACGCACGTCAGCAGGCTGCTGGGCAAACTGGAGCTGCGCAGCCGCGTCCAGGCGGCAGTACTGGCGCAGGAGTTGGGCATCTGAGGACCGAACGGTGCGAACTTTGGTCTGAACCTCTTGACGATTGGTCCAGACCTTCCTAATCTCACCGAGCACACTGCGGTGAGTACGCCACGTCAAGGCGTGCTCAGGGCTGCGCAGGGCTTGCAGTCCACGGGCCACCCCCGTTTGTCCGGACCTCACCCGAGGAGCACCGTTGAGCACTGAAACCCCCCTACGCCGGGCCCGATTCAGAGTCGGGACCGGAAGAGCCACCAGATCCAGAGCGGTCGCGGGCCTCACCGCGCTGCTTCTTCCGCTCGCCGCGATGGTCGGCCTGGCCTCCCCCGCCGAAGCCGCCACCTCGGCAACCGCCACGTACCTCAAGAAGTCCGACTGGGGCAGCGGCTTCGAGGGCCAGTGGACGGTGAAGAACACCGGCACCACTGCCCTCTCCTCCTGGACCATCGAGTGGGACTTCCCCTCGGGCACCGCGGTCGGCTCCGCCTGGGACGCCACCGTCACCAGCTCCGGAACACACTGGACCGCCAAGAACCTCGGCTGGAACGGCTCGGTCGCACCGGGCGCCAGCGTCTCCTTCGGCTTCAACGGCACCGGCTCCGGCGCCCCCACCGGCTGCAAGCTGAACGGCGCCTCCTGCGACGGCGGCAGCGTCCCCGGCGACAACGCCCCCTCGGCGCCGGGCACCCCCACCGCGAGCAACACCACCGACACCTCTGCCAAGCTGAGCTGGACCGCGGCGACCGACGACAACGGCATCAAGAACTACGACGTCCTGCGCGACGGCGCCGTCGTCGCCACGGTCACCGGTACGACGTACACCAATACGGGTCTCACCGCGGGCACCGACTACTCGTACACCGTGCAGGCCCGTGACACGGCCGACCAGACCGGTCCGGTCAGCGGCGCGGTCAAGGTCCGCACCACTGGTGGCGGCGGCAACCCCGACCCCGGCACCGGCGGCAAGGTCAACCTCGGTTACTTCACCGACTGGGGTGTCTACGGCCGGAATTACCACGTCAAGAACCTGGACACCTCGGGTTCGGCCGCGAAGATCACGCACATCAACTACGCCTTCGGCAATGTGACCGGCGGCAAGTGCGCGATCGGTGACGCCTACGCCGACTACGACATGGCGTACACCGCCGACAAGTCCGTCGACGGCGTCGCCGACACCTGGGACCAGCCGCTGCGCGGCAGCTTCAACCAGCTGCGCAAGCTCAAGGCGAAGTACCCGAACATCAAGGTCCTGTGGTCCTTCGGCGGCTGGACCTGGTCCGGCGGCTTCGGTGAGGCCGCGAAGAACCCGGCCGCGTTCGCCCAGTCCTGCTACAACCTGGTCGAGGACCCGCGCTGGGCCGATGTCTTCGACGGCATCGACATCGACTGGGAGTACCCCAACGCCTGCGGTCTGACGTGCGACACCAGCGGACCGGCCGCACTGAAGGGCATCACCTCGGCGCTGCGCGCGAAGTTCGGCAGCAACAACCTGGTGACGGCCGCCATCACCGCCGACGCCTCCACCGGTGGCAAGATCGACGCCACCGACTACGCCGGCGCCGCCCAGTCCCTGGACTGGTACAACGTGATGACGTACGACTTCTTCGGTGCCTGGGAGGCGAAGGGCCCGACCGCCCCGCACTCCCCGCTCACCTCCTACAACGGCATCCCGCAGGCCGGCTTCAACTCCGCCGACGCCATCGCCAAGCTGAAGGCCCAGGGCGTCCCCGCCTCGAAGCTGCTGCTCGGCATCGGCTTCTACGGCCGCGGCTGGACCGGTGTCACCCAGGACGCGCCGGGCGGCACCGCCACCGGAGCGGCGCCCGGCACCTACGAGGCGGGCATCGAGGACTACAAGGTGCTGAAGACCAGTTGCCCCGCCACCGGCACGATCGCCGGTACGGCGTACGCGCACTGCGGCACCAACTGGTGGAGCTACGACACCCCGGCCACCATCGCGTCCAAGATGACCTGGGCGAAGGGCCAGGGCCTGGGAGGCGCGTTCTTCTGGGAATTCAGCGGTGACACCACCAACGGTGAACTCGTCAGCGCGATCAACAACGGTCTGAATTGACGTGCTCCCTGGCCTGAAGTCCAGGGATTCCGGCCTGGGTCGTGTGACCCTTCCGGGGGCTTCCTGCTTCAACGCGCTGTGCCGGGACTTTCGTCCTGGTCTTACCGGCGC
>NZ_JBEOVN010000198.1:0-13109 GCF_040295565.1 Streptomyces sp. NPDC002785
CCGGCCGCAGGAGATGCGGCCGGGGGCTCCCGGCGTGAACGGAGCAATTGGCTCCGGAACGTCAGATGTTGACGCCGAAGTCCTGCGCGATGCCGCTCAGGCCTGAGGCGTAGCCCTGGCCGACCGCGCGGAACTTCCACTCCGCGCCGTTGCGGTACAGCTCGCCGAAGACCATGGCGGTCTCGGTGGCGGCGTCCTCGCTCAGGTCGTAACGGGCGATCTCCGTGCCGCCGGCCTGGTTGATGATGCGGATGAAGGCGTTGCGCACCTGGCCGAAGTTCTGGCTGCGGCTCTCGGCGTCGTAGATCGAGACCGGGAAGACGATCTTGTCGACGTCGGCCGGCAGGCCCGCCAGGTTGACGTTGATCTGCTCGTCGTCGCCCTCGCCCTGGCCCGTGACGTTGTCACCGGTGTGGACGATGGTCTGGTCCGGCGTCGACTTGTTGTTGAAGAAGACGAAGTGGCCGTCGGAGACGACCTTGCCGCCCGGGTTGACCGCGATCGCCGAGGCGTCGAGGTCGAAGTCGGTGCCGGTGGTGGTGCGGACGTCCCAGCCGAGGCCGACCGTGACGGCGGTCAGGCCCGGGGCCTCCTTGGTGAGGGAGACGTTGCCGCCCTTGGACAGGCTTACAGCCATGGGAAGTCCCTTTCATCGTCGCTTGCGGGCTTCATGCCATCACGAAGCTACCGTCACAGGCCATAACGCGGGCAGGGGGCCGGGAGGTTCCTGCTCCCTTTACTTTCTTTACCGAAGTCCCCCGGACGGCCCGACGGCCGATACGGCTCGTACGGCAAAAGAACCCGACGGCCGATACGGCGCGTACGGCAAAAGAAGGTGACGAACACCCTGTGGGCCGGGGAACATGGGTGTCATGTCCGGGCCCCATGTCATCCGCGGTTCGGTCTCCCTGCCGGAGGCCGAGCTCATGTGGCGTTTCTCGCGGTCCTCCGGGCCCGGCGGGCAGCACGTCAACACCAGCGACTCCCAGGTGGAGCTCCGCTTCGACCTCGCGGCGACCGAGTCGCTTCCCGAGGTGTGGAAGGAGCGGGCGCTCCAGCGTCTGGAGAGCAGGCTCGTCGGCGGGGTGATCGCGGTACGGGCGTCCGAGCACCGCTCCCAGTGGCGCAACCGCGAGACGGCTCTCGTACGGCTCGCGTCCCTGCTGGCCGAGGCCACGGCGCCGCCCCCCCGGCCACGCCGCAAGACCAGGATTCCGCGCGGCATCAACGAGCGCCGCCTGCGCGAGAAGAAGCAGCGCGGCGAGACGAAGCGCGGCCGCTCCGGCCGCGACTGGTAGCCGCGTCCGCGCAATCCGGATGCGCCCCCACGCCCGCGTGACCGGACGACCGCCGTGCCTGCACAGCGGACCGCGCCCGTACAGCGGACCGCGCCCGCGCGACGGACCGCGCCCTTACGCTGACGGGTCCACCCACCCCGGCTCTGCGATGCCGGCCCCGTTTCACCGCCAACTGCGTGAGGCCGCCCCTCACCCCAACTGCCGGTACCGCCCCCGGAAATACGTCAGCGGCGATCCGTCCCCGCTCGGCAGGGCCGCGCTCAGCACCCGGCCGATCACCAGCGTGTGATCACCCGCCAGGACCCGCTGCTCGGTGCGGCACTCCAACGTGGCCAGCGCGCCTCCGACCAGTGGCGCATGGCTGACCTCTCCCCTTGTGCAGGGGATGTCCTCGAACAGCAGGCGGTCGCTGATCCGGCCCTTCATCGCGAACCGTCCGGCGATGTGCCGCTGGCTCTCGGCGAGTACGGAGACCGCCCACAGCGGCTGCTCCGACAGCAGATCGTCCATCCGTGAGCCGTTGCGCAGGCTGACCATGACCAGTGGCGGGTCCAGCGACACCGACATGAAGGCGGTCGCCGTCATCCCGACGTCCTCGCCGCGCCCGTTCGCGTCGAGCGGCGGCTCCTCGGCGGTGATCAGCACGACTCCGGCGGCCAGCCGGGCGAGGGCGCCTCGGAACTCATCGTTGCTCACCCCCTCAGCATGGGGGATGGGCTCGGAACGCGGGGTGGGGGGATTCGTCTGCAACACGTCGGGCACGCTAGCCGCGGACGGCGTGCCGTCGCATCGGGCCAGGGGACCAGCCGGGTCCTAGGACCCGCGGCCCATCGCCGCGGCGGCCAGGCGCTGCAACGCCCGGATTTGCGTTCAAGAAAAGGATGGACCGCATCCGCGGGGCACTCGAACCCCTTCACCATCTGTTGTGACTTGAGTCACAGAGTGCGATATTTGCTGACCCTGTGTACCGAGTGCACAGCTCACTGTGATTCAGTTGCCGTGACACTGAATCAACTACGTCGATATGAAACCTGGAGTGCTGTCGAGGTCTCGGGGAGTGCGAGCAATGGAGGCCGAGTCGGAGCCGTACGTCCGTCTTGCGACGATGCGGCAGCTGCACCAGGCCGTGGCCGATCTCAATACGGCGCGGAGCCTGGCCGACACACTGCAGACCGTGGCGGACGGAATCGTCGCCGGTCTCGGCTACGGGCTTGCCTGCGTGAACCTGGTCCGCCCCGACGGCGATCTCGTCGTCGCCGCCTTCGCCGGCAGCAGCGCCGCAGAAGCCCTGATCACCGGCCGCGTCGGCTCGCGCAGCTCCTGGGAGCGAAGGCTTTCGATGGGTGAGGCCTGGGACGAGCTCCGCTTCATCCCCCACACCGACGGCTGGGTCCTCCTCGACGACGACGTACCGCAGTGGCACACCGAGGGCCCCGACCCCCGCTTCGAGGACGAGTGGCACCCCGAGGACCGGCTCTACGCCCCGATGTACGCGTCCGGTGGCGGTCTCGATCTCCTCGGCGTCATATCCGTCGACCGCCCGCGCAACGGCCGTCGCCCCGGCGCCTGGGGCCGTGAGGCGCTCCAGATGTACGCATCACAGGCGGCCATTGCGATCAGCAACGCCCGGCTGAGAGCAAACATGCAGCGCGCCCTGGTCCGTCTGGAGCGTGAACAGCAGGCGCTACGGGCCAGCGAGGAGTCCTTCCGTCAGGCCTTCGAGTACGCCCCCAGCGGCATGGCCATCGCCGAGATGGGCGGCGACCAGCACGGCAGGCTGCTGCGCACCAACGACGCCCTGTGCCGGCTTCTCGGCCGCCCCGCGTCCGTCCTGCGCCGCTACTCCTTCTCCGACCTCGTCCACCCCGAGGACATCGGCACCCTGCTGCGCACCTCCGCCGAGGGCGGCCGGGCCGAGCTGCGGCTCGGACGGCGGGACGGCACCTATCTCTGGGTCTCGCTGCGCAACTCCGTCGTCGCCGACACCACGGACGGCCCGCGCTTCCTGCTCACCCATGTCGAGGACATAGAGGAGCGCAAGCGCCACGAGCTGAATCTCGCGCACCGCGCCTCGCACGATGCCCTCACCGGTCTGCCCAACAGCGCCGAGCTGCGCTCCCGGCTCAGCTCCCGGCTCTGCGAGCGCCCGCAGTCGGTGGCCACCACCGCGGTGGAGGCGCTGGACGCGGCGTACGGCGACGTCGACGAGCCGGACGCGCGGACATACGGCTACGACGTGGACTCGGCGCCCGGCGGCCCGTACGACCACCATGTGCACTCCGTCGCACCGGACACCGAGGACGACGACGGGGCGAAGGGCCTCGCGGTCCTCTTCTGTGACCTCGACGGCTTCAAGTCGATCAACGACCGCTTCGGCCACCACACCGGTGACGCCGTACTGATCGAGGTCGCCCGCCGTCTCACCATCTGTGTCCGCGACGGCGACACCGTCGCCCGGCTCGGGGGTGACGAATTCGTCGTTCTCGCCGACGGGCTCGGCGCCGCAGACGCGGCGGACCTGGCCGTACGCCTCCGTAACGCCATCATTCCGCCCATTCGGGTCGACGGTCGGGCGGTGCGCGTCGGTGCGAGCTTCGGTATCGGCTGGGCCGCCTGCGGCATGACCGCCGAAGAGGTACTGCGCTCCGCCGACCAGCGGATGTACGTGGAGAAGCGGTCCCGGTCGAAGGAGCAGCGCAGGGCCGGCTGACGTTCCACGACGGAGCTGTTCCCGCATCCCACCGCGGTTCCAGGGCGTGCGGCGGCAATTCTTGTGACGGTCCGTTCGGGGTAGGCTCGGCCGGTCGGCCACGGCTGGCGAAATTCGGCGACGGCTGGCGACATGGTGAGGAGTGACCCAGGGATGACGGCCGGAAACAACGGCGCAAACACGCCCGAGGACGACGATCCGTTCGGCTACCTCTACGAGGACGGGCAGGCAGCAGGCGCCCAGCCGCCACGACAGGGCGGCTACGGCTACCCGGGTCCGGCGGCGCCGCAGCCCGGCGTGCCCAGGACCTCGTACAACCAGGTACGGACCGTCGGCGAGCGCCAGTACGGACAGCAGGTGCCGCACCAGCAGCCGTACGGCCAGCCGAACGCGCAGTACGCCGCCCCGGAGATGTACCCCGGGGGCGCCCCCACCACGCAGGTCCCGCAGCAGGGCGGCCGTGGCCGCACCGGCGGCCCCGGCAAGGGCGGCCCGAACACCAAGGGCCTGCTGATCGGCGCGGTCGCGGTGGTCCTGGTCGTGCTCATCGGTATCGGCGCCGCGCTGCTCACGGGCAACGGCGACAAGAACAAGAAGAAGGAAGAGGCCACCTCTTCCGCCGGCCCCGGCAGCGAGGTCGAGGAGTCCCCGAAGCCCAAGGAGTCCGCGAGCTCCGAGGCACCGGCCGAGCTGCCCAAGCAGGACGCGGCGACGCTGAAGCTCGGCGGCTCGGCCACCGTCGACAAGGCCATCAAGGGTGCGGAAGGCCCTAACGGCTCGTACGTCACCGGTTTCAACGCGGTCGGGTCGTCCGTGGCGTGGAGGGCGAGCATGCCGACCGGCGGTTCGTACCGACTGACGGTGCGTTATGCGATCCCTGCCAAGGACGCCAACGCCACGCTGACGGTCAATGGGAAGCCGAACCCGCAGCCGATCGGTCTCAAGAACTTCGTCCACTCCTCGGACCCGGACTGGGAGAAGAACTGGCAGACCACCTGGGCGCCGGTCGATCTGGTCAAGGGCGAGAACGAGATCAGCATCTCGTGTCAGGAGGGGAATCAGTGTGACGTGATTCTCGACTGGGTCGAGGTCACACCCGCGAGGGGCTGAGTCCTCCCGACGCGTCTCCACGGGGCGCGTGGTGATGACCGAGAGGGAGAAGGCCCCGTCTCACGCCGCAGGGGCGTGAGACGGGGCCTCGTTCGACCGCCGTCATCCCGGTCGGGCGTGCCGGGTGTGTCCTTGCCCCGGGTCGTGCGGCCAGTGGCCGGTGAGATCGAGCATGGACCACCTGTCGTTGGAGTCCGGGCACGTCGAGCGCTGCCCCCCTCGTGCACACTCCGGCCCTCTCGCCCGAAGGTGAGGGGCCGGAGCGCATTTCACGTGCGCTCAGCCCATCAGGGCCAGGAACCCCGCCACCGTCGCCGCCATCGCCTCGCGCCCCGGCGCGATGTACTTCCGCGGGTCGACGCCGGTCGTGTTCTCGGCCAGGTACGCCCGTACCGCGCCGGTGAACGCCGTGTTCAGCGCCGTGCCCACGTTGATCTTGACCATGCCGGAGGAGACGACGGCCCGGCGGATCTCGTCGTCCGGGACACCGCTGGAGCCGTGCAGCACCAGCGGGACCGGGACCGCGTCGCGCAGCCGGCCGATCAGGGCGTGGTCCAGGGCGGCCGTGCGCTCGGTCATGGCGTGCGAGGAGCCGACCGCGACGGCCAGTGCGTCCACCCCGGTGTCGCGTACGTACGCGGCGGCCTCGGCCGGGTCGGTACGGACGCCGGGGGCGTGGGCGTCGAGCGGGGCCTCGCCCTCCTTGCCGCCGACCTTGCCGAGTTCGGCCTCGATCCAGATGCCGCGCTCGTGGCCCCAGGCCACCGCCTCGGCCGTGGCTCGCACGTTCTCCTCGTAGGGGAGCTTGGAGGCGTCGAACATCACCGAGCCGAAGCCCTCCGTGTGCGCCTGGTGCAGCAGTTCCACGGACTCGACGTGGTCGAGGTGGAGTGCCAGGGGGGCGCCGGAGGTGCGGGCGACGGCGGCTGCCGCGGCGGCGATGGCACAGAGCCGTCCGCCGTGGAACTTCACGGCGTTCTCGGAGATCTGCAGGATGGCGGGCGCTCCGGCGCGCTCCGCGCCGGCCGCGATGGCCTCCGCGTGCTCCAGCGTGATGACATTGAAGGCGGCGATCCCGCGTCCCTCGGCCTGGGCGGCGGAGACGAGTTCACCGGTGCTCACGAGCGGCATGCTGACCTCTTGCTGCTTCTTCGAACCAGCTGAACGCAGGTCCGGGACTGGCGCGGCCTCAGGCCGCCGGTGTGTGTTCCTCGATGCCGACGCGCGGCAGCAGCTCCTCGTACGCCGCGCGGTCGAAGTCACCGGCCGTCGGGGAGAGCACGGTCGCCGTCGACAGTGCCACCGCCCGCCGCAGCCGGTCCGGCCAGCTCAGGCCCTCGACGAGGCCGGACAGCAGCCCGGCCACCGCGGAGTCGCCCGCACCGGTCGGATTGCCCAGGACCTTGGCGGGCGGGGACGCCCGCCAGACGCCGTCGGGGGTGACCGCCAGCATGCCGTCCGGGCCCAGTGACGCGATGACGCCGTGCGCGCCGCGGCGACGGGCGTCGTGGGTGGCGCGCAGGGGTTCGCGTGAGCCGGTGAGCTGGGCGAGCTCTTCGGCGTTCGGCTTGATCAGATCGGGGCGGGCGGCGATGCCGCGGCGCAGCGGCTCGCCGCTGGTGTCCAGGAGCACGGGGACACCGGCCGCGCGGGCCGACCGGACCAGTTCGGCGTAGGCGCCGACGTGGATGCCGGGCGGCAGGCTGCCGCAGAGGGCGACGGCGTCGGCCCCGGTGAGGAGCTCCTCGTACCGGCCTTTGAGGGCGGACCATTCGTCGGTGGTGACGAGCGGGCCGGGTTCGTTGAGCTGGGTGGTGTCGCCGGTGGCCCGGTCGACGACGGCGATCGTGCGACGGGTGTTCCCGGCGACGGTGACGAGGGCGTCGGTGACCGGCGCGGGGGTGGGGGCGGCGCTGTTCTCTGCCCCGGCGTCCGCGTCCTGCGGCGGCAGGCCTGCCAGCAGCTCGCGCAGTACGGCTCCGGTGGAACCTCCGGCGAAGCCGGTCACCACCGTTTCGTGGCCGAGGGCGGCGAGCACCCGGGCCACGTTGAGGCCTTTGCCACCGGGCCGCTCGGACATGTCGCCGACGCGGTGGCTGGTGTGCGGGACGAGCTTCGGGACGCCGTACGTCAGATCGAGTGCCGTATTCAGTGTGACCGTGAGGATCACCGCGACCGCTCCCTCGATCCCTGCTCTGGAGCGCGAATCCTTGGAGGGAATGCGCTTTCTCTGGCTGTTTCCCAGGCGATCATGCCAAAGAGGTGGCGGTCGGCCCAGGGCTATGGACCAACCGCCGTCTCTTCGTTACGTAGTCGACTCGCCGTCAATAACGGGTCAAATCAACCGATGTGGGGATCGATGATCCATTCGCCCTTGCGCATGACGCCCTTGAGTGTGAAGTCCGCGTCCAGGACCACCAGGTCCGCGTCCTTGCCTGGGTCCAGCGAGCCGACCTTGTCGTACACGCCGAGCAGCTGTGCCGGGTTGGCGGAGATGGACTGCACGACATCGCCGACCGGGATCCTGTCGATGGTCACGGCCCGGTGGAACGCGGTGTCCAGGGTGAGTGTGGAGCCCGCGATCGAGTTGCCCTCGACCAGCCGCGCGACGCCGTCCTTCACCTCGACCGCGAGCGGGCCGAGCTGGTACCGGCCGTCGCCGAAGCCGGCCGCGTCCATGGCGTCGGTGATCAGCGCGACGCGGTGGGCGCCCGCGTGGTGGTAGGCCAGCCCCAGGGCGGCGGGGTGCAGATGCGTACCGTCGTTGATCAGCTCGACGGTGATCCGCTCGTCCTCCAGCAGGGCGGCGATCGGGCCGGGCGCGCGGTGGCCGAGGCCGGGCATCGCGTTGTAGAGGTGGGTGGCGACGGTGGCGCCCGCGTCGATCGCCTCGACGGTCTGCTCGTACGTCGCATCGGTGTGCCCGATCGCGGCGATCACCCCGTGCTCGGCGAGCAGCCGTACCGACTCGATGCCGCCCGGGAGTTCGGTGGCGAGCGTGAACATCTTCGCGGTGCCGCGCGCCGCGTCCATCAGCTTGCGGACCTCGGCCGGGTCCGGGTGGCGCAGCAGATCCTCGCTGTGCGCGCCCTTGCGGCACGGTGAGATGAACGGCCCCTCGAAGTGGATACCGGCCAGGTCGCCCTGCTCGACCAGCTCGGAGAGGACGCCGGCCCGCTGGGCCAGGAAGTCCATCTCGCCGGTGACGGTGGAGGCGACCAGCGTGGTGGTGCCGTGCTCGCGGTGGGTGCGGATGCCGGTGAGGACCTCGTCCACGGTGCCGGAGGTGAAGGACGCGCCGCCGCCGCCGTGATTGTGCATGTCGACGAAGCCCGGGACCACCCAGTGGCCGCTCAGGTCGACGCTCCGGGCGCCCTCGGCCGCACCGCCGACGATCCGGGTGCCCTCGACGATCACCCGGCCGTCCTCGACGGTCCCGGCGGGAAGCACCACCCGGGCGCCTGCGAGAACTGTGCTGTCTGCGCGTCCGGTCATCAGGCGGATACCTCCGTGGAGAGAAGATCCCAGGCGAGCAGCCCTGCGCCCAGGCATCCGGCGGTGTCCCCGAGGGCCGCCGGGACGATGTGGGGCAGCTTCTGGAACGTGACACGTTCCTCGACGGCCGCACGGAGTGGTGTGAACAAGGTTTCCCCGGCCTCGGCGAGACCGCCACCGATGATGAGGGTGCGGGGGTCGAGCAGTGTCAGCGCGGTGACCAGCCCGGCGGCGAGCGCGTCGACCGCGTTCCGCCAGACCTCCACGGCCGCCGGGTCGCCCGACTCCACGGCCTTCGCGCAGTCCGCGGCGTCCGCCGCCGGATCGCCGGACGCGGCGGCCCAGGCCCGGGTCACCGCGGAGGCGGACGCCAGGGTCTCCAGACAGCCGCGCTGGCCGCAGCCGCAGTCCGGGCCGTCCGGCCGGACCACGATGTGGCCGATCTCGCCCGCGTACCCGTGCGCGCCGGACTCGATGGTGCCCGTGATACCGATGGCCCCGGCGATCCCGGTGCCCAGCGGTACGAAGAGGAAGCGGTCGGCGCCCTTGCCCGCGCCGATCCGGCCCTCGGCGAGCCCGCCGGTGCGCACATCGTGGCCGAGCGCGACGGGGACACCGCCGAGCCGCTCGCCGAGCAGTTCCCGCAGGGGTACGTCGCGCCAGCCCAGGTTCGAGGAGTAGACCGCGATCCCGTTCTCGGCGTCGACGATGCCGGGCACGGCGACCCCGGCCGCTCCAGCGCTTTCGCCGAGGTGCTCCTCGCCGTAAGCCCGCAGGTCCGCGGCGAAGGCGAGGATCGACTCCACGACGGCTTCGGGACCGCGCTGTCTGCTGGTCGCCCGCCGCGCCTCGTGCAGCAGGGCGCCGTCGGCCCCGACCAGTGCGGCCTTCATTCCGGTGCCGCCCACATCGAGGGCGATGACGTGTTTCACGGGAAACAGTTTCGCGCGAGGAACCCAAAAGGTCTAGTCCACTATCGTGGTTTGTTGCGCATCCATACAAAATCGCGCCCGCGGCCCCGGGCGGTGGACCCGGACAGCGGGCTCAAGGCGAAAGGATCACGCTGCGCGAGAGGTTGCGCGGGTGGTCCGGGTCGTACCCCTTCGACTCCGCGAGCTCGACCGCCAGCCGCTGCGCCCGGATCAGATCCGCCATCGGGTCCGCGGTGGCATGCGCGACCAGCGTCCCGCCCACCTGTGCCACATCGCCGGCGAGCCCCTCCGGCAGCGGACCGAACACCCACGCCACGCGGTGCGGTCCGGTGATCGAGATCGGGCCGTGGCGGTACTCCATGGCCGGGTACGACTCCGTCCAGGCGCCCGCCGCCTCGCGCATCTTCAGTCCGGCCTCCTGGGCCAGGCCGTACGTCCAGCCACGCCCCAGAAACGTCCACTGCTCGGCCGAGACCACCGCCTCGTCCAGCGGCTCCGTCACTGCGAGCTCCGCGTCGACCGCCGCGGCGGCGACCGTTTTCACCCCGGCCGGAAGCGGACCCGACGCTTCCAGGCCGGCCCGCAGAAAGGCCAGCGCGGTGGTGGCGAAGCGGGTCTGGACGACCGACTCCTCGTCCGCCCAGTCCAGCACGGCCACCGCGTCGGCGGCGTCCATGACCGGGGTCTTCGGGTCGGCGGTCAGCGCGACGGTGGTGACCTTGCCGCGCAGCTCGCCGAGGAGCTCCAGCACCTCGGTCGTCGTACCGGAGCGGGTGATCGCCACCACCCGGTCGTACGGCCGCCCGGCCGGGAACTCCGACGAGGGATACGCGTCCGTCTCTCCCTGCCCGGCCGCCTCGCGCAGCGCCGCGTACGCGATCGCCATGAACCAGGAGGTGCCGCACCCGGTGACGGCGACCCGCTCACCCGGCCGCGGCAGCCCGTCGAACACCGCCCCCGCCTCTGCGGCACGCCGCCAGCAGCTGGGCTGGGTGGAAATTTCTGATGCGGTACGGGACATGCTGGACGGCTCCTTGCGGCGTGGAACGGTAACGATGCGGGCGGTGCGGCACAGCAACGGAGCGAAGGTCTGGATCACGAAGAGCTTTGCACCGAAACCTACTTAGCAGTCGGCGCAGGTCAAGGGCAATGCCCCTCACCCGCCAACCGGACAAGGATCCGGGCGCGTTGCCAAAGCGATACACCGATGGCGTGGGTTCAAGCAGCGCGGCCACGTGTCGGGACGGGCAAGTGCTTCGACGCGGTCGCGCCCGAACGGGAGCCCCGAGAGCGTGCTGGGGAAGATCGCGCAGGACGCGAGGGCGGCGCAGGTCGCGGAGTGACGGGTGGTGGCTCTCCGGCCGGGCGATAGGTTGGCTGATATGACTGCCCCCCCGAATGGCCCCGACGACACGGACGGCCCCATCGGCCTCTCCGACAGGGACCGTGCCGTGCTCGCCGTCGAACGGCAGTCGTGGGCCGGGCCCGGGGCGAAGGAACGCGCGATCCGCGAACAACTCGGCATCTCGCCCGCGCGCTACTACCAGCTGTTGAACGCACTGCTCGACGACCGCCGCGCGCTGGAGGAGGACCCGGTGACGGTGAACCGCCTGCGCCGGGTCCGCGATGCGAGGCGGGGGCGCCGCTGAAACCGGCCCCCGCTCAGCCGGAGACGGTGATCAGGACGGGTTCCGCAGTGCCGGTGACGCGTAGTGCCTCGACGAAGACCTCCGTGGTCCAGGCTGCCGCGTCAAGGGACCACACGGGCACCCGGCAGCAAAAGGCCAGGGCCCGGTGCATCCCCTCGGTCTGCACTTCGCCGGTCAGCGGCAGGGCCAGACCGGGCAGGTCCACGGCGGTGGTTTGCGGCTCGACGGTCATGCATCCGTACGTGCACGCCAGCACCTCTTCGCGAATGCGCCCGGCGCGGCCGGCCAGCTCCGCGTCGCGGCCCGACACGGTCACGGTGATCTGCCTGACCGCGCCCGGGGCGGCCAGCTCGTACCAGCCGGCGGCGTACAGGAAGGCGGCGGCGGGGTCCGGTGCCAGGTGCACCGGCGCGACGGTGTGCACGCCGGTGACGCGGATGTCGCCCACCTGCCGCAGTGCGTCGCCGAGGACCGTCGCCACGGGCAGTACGGGCAGTCGTTGCCGGTTCAGGTGGGAGGGCACGTCCACCTGGAGCCAGCCGATCTCCCGTACGCGCCCGTCCTGCGTCCAGTCCTCCCCGGCGTCGTTGTGCCCCCACCGGCTCCCCCCGAGCTCCATGCCGGCCCCCAGAAGGGTGCTGCTCCACCCGTAGACCTCGGCCCGGCTCACCGCCAGGCCGAAGAGATCGACGTCGGCCTCCGAGGCGCCCTCGGGCGGTGCGAGCCAGGGATGCCGGGTGAGAACTCCGTGCACGCCCATGAGCAGAGTGGAGTCCCGTACCGCATCACTCATCGCTTCTCCCTGCACACCCGCGCCACACACCCGCGCCGCAGTTGAAGGTCATCGTGGCAGTGACGGCCTTCTCCGGGGAGTCGGCCTCGCCGATGATGTCCACGTCGATGTTTCACGCTCACGAGGTAGCCGGCCGCTGCGTGTCCGTCACGCCGCGGACGCCGCCCGTATGCCATGCCGCCCATGGCTGTGTCCAGCGGTACGCCTATAGGCTCAACCCATGGGCAGCAACCCGCACGCACCCGCGCCGAGCGAGACCCCGTCCGAGCTCCCGACCCCCACCACCCCACCCGGCCGAGAAGCCCTCGCCGCGATCCTCGCGCGCCCCGACCGTGCCGTCGTCGCGCTCGATTTCGACGGGACGCTCGCCGACATCGTCCCGGACCCGGAACAGGCCCGTGCCCACCCCGGCGCCGTCGACGCGCTCGTCGCGCTCGCCCCGAAAGTGGCCTCCATCGCCGTGATCACCGGCCGCCCGGCCGGCGTCGCGGTCCGGCACGGCGGCTTCGCCGGAGTGCCGGGACTCGACCACCTCGTCGTCCTCGGCCACTACGGCGCCGAACGCTGGGACGCCGTCTCCGGCACCGTCCACACCCCCGCCCCGCACCCCGGCATCGCCGCCGTCCGCGCCGAACTCCCGGGCGTGCTCGACCGGTTCGACTCATGGCACGGCACCTGGATCGAGGAGAAGGGCCAGTCGCTCGCGGTCCACACCCGCCGCGCCGCCGACCCGCAGGCCGCGTTCGAGGCACTGCGCGGCCCCCTCGGCGAGCTGGCCGCACGGCACGGGCTGATCGTCGAACCGGGCCGCCTGGTGCTGGAGTTGCGCCCGCCCGGCATGGACAAGGGCGTGGCGCTCGCACAGTACGTACGGGAGACGGACGCCGAGTCCGTCCTGTACGCGGGCGACGACCTGGGCGACCTCGCCGCGTACGCCGCCGTGGAGAAGCTCCGCACCGACGGCCCCGACGGCATCCCGGGCCTGCTGGTCTGCAGCGGCAGCGCGGAAGTGCCCGAACTGGCCGAACGGGCCGATCTGCTGCTGACCGGCCCGGGAGCCGTGGTGGGCTTCCTTTCGGCCCTGGCGCGGCATCTCTAGGTTCTGTTGTCGCACTGCCGGGC
>NZ_JBEOVN010000199.1:0-13078 GCF_040295565.1 Streptomyces sp. NPDC002785
CCCTCACGGGGGTGCTGGGGGATTGAGGGATTGCTCTCAGTGATCAAGCCGGAGGGTCAGCGGCGGACGGTCTTGCCGTTCTTGACCTGGGTGCGGCCGTGCATCTTGTCCAGGAGGTCGCCGAGGACGGAGAGGGATTCGGGGTCGGCGTTGCCGATCTGGTCCGTGACCGTGAGGGCCTGGAGGGCAGGGGCGATCTGCTGAGTCAGGGCGAGAGCATCAGGAAGCTCGGCGGCGTACATGACCTGTCCGTACTCGGGACCGTCCAGTTCGATCAAGTACCGCGGTTCCGGGTGAGGGTGCCACCGGACGTAGACGTTCAAGTGGAGCGGGGTGTTGTAGAGCTTGCCGGCGCCGAACCAGTACACGAACCCGGCGGCCTTGATGGAGTCCTCGTAGCGGTCGCCTTTCTCCGAGAGGACCGGGTCGTGGTCCAGGCGGGTCCAGGCGCCGTCGGAGTACAGCCAGGGGCATGGGCGCTGCTGCTCGTTGTCGGGCATGTGGTTTTCCTTCGTGGTGCTGGTCGGGCGGTTGCGGGCGTCTTCAGGAGAGGGCGGTCGGCTTGCGGGGCGGTGGGACGGCGCGCAGCAGTTCCCACAGTGGGCGTGAGCCGGCCGCCCACGCCAAGTCGTTCTTTGCAGAGCACGGCGCATGCCGAATCACGCAAGGTCAGGCGGGTCAGTTCTTGTCGGGTTCGCCGAGGGTCCAGCCGCTGACCGCGGAGATCGGGCCGCGCCAGGTCGGCAGGGTGTGGGTGGCCCGGCCCAAGCGGTGGGTCACGTCCTGCAGATGAAGGAAGCGGGGGTCGACCTCGCGGCGGCGCCGGCCTTTCTCCGCGGCCTCGTCCAGGTGCCCGATTGCGTGGCGCGCGACCCTGCGCAGGGTGTCGTCGTGGCCGCCGAGTTGACGAAGGTGCAGGCGTTCCCAGGTGTCGGTGGAGACCAGGGTGCCGGTCACCAGGCCGCCGCCCACGGCCAGGGTCAGCACAATGTCCTGGGCCTCGATGTCCTCGTGCTCCGCGCCCAGGCGCAGCATCTCCAGGTGCGGGTCGGTCCGGGCCTCCGGCTGGAGCAGCATCCTCACGGCCGGCTGGACCGCATCTCTCCACGACAACGCGCCACTCCCCCTTGCCGGTTGGACGTCTGGGCCAAGTATGTCCTGCTCGTGTGCCGGTGATGCGGGGGTCGGCCGATCTGGGCGTTCTGTCGGTACGAAGTGCCGGTGGCGACGGGGCCGTCGATGGTGGTGTCCGCGACGTGGGCTTCCTCCGGGGGTCTGTTCGCACGGTGCCGGGCATTTCCTCGATGCCCCGCCCTGGACCGGCCGGCAGGGGCGGTCACTGATTGCGCCGGGGCCGGACGACGTCGGCGTGGTCGGGCAGGGCCGTCGGGTCAGGCCGCGGGCGTGACCTCGGCTGCCGGAGTCTCCAGCCGTGTGGCCGACTTCAGTTCCATCCGCCGGTCCACCAGGTCCCCGCCGGTGAACGACTCCCAGTACGGGTGAGTGTTGACGGTCTCCGACAGGGCCAGGCACTCCCGGCGGAGCTCGTCGACGGCGGCCTTCTGCTCGTCCGTCCAGCCGGGCGACGGCGGCCGGCCCCCCGTGACCTCACCGGTGTGCGAGTGCTCCTTGCCCGGCCAGCCGTCGTGCGGCTGGACGGACCAGGGCAGGGTGCGCCCGAGCGCGGCGAGCTCCGCGGTGGCCTCGTGCAGACGCACCTGAGCAGCGCGGAGATCATCGGGGAAGGGGGTCTCAGCCATGCCTGAATGATATGTGTGTTCGATTTCAGGTCCGGGGAGGCAGCGCCGTAAAGCGCTGGCCGATGTCGGCCCCGCTCGCCGCCCCTGACACCTCGGGCTCTCCCTTCTCACGCGGTCCTGCCCAGCGGCGTCGACTGCGGGACCGCAGCTACCGTTCCGGCCTCCCTCGCCGCGCGCTCCGCACGGGCCCGGCGCAGCGCGGCGGCCTCGGTCGCCGCAGCCTGTCGACGGCGTTGCGCCCGGGCCTGCCCGATCGGGGCCGGCGCATCGGCCGGGACGACGTCGGTGTCGGGGAACGCGCGGTGGTTGAGCCCGCGCATCGCCTGGTTCTGCCGCTCCGCCGCTTTTGCGATGCCAGGGTCCACCCGCGACGGCCGGGCCGCCTCCTGGTGGGCGGCGAGTGCGCGGCGGTAGCCCTCGGACGCCGTCTCCCTGGTCTTCGCCGGACCGGTGGGCGCGGCCGGGGTGACGTCGGCCGGAGCGGGGACGGGCGCGGCGCCGGGCGGCAGGATCCGCAGGAAGTTCACGACCGTGCGGCCCGCCGTCTTGTTGGCGGCCGCGATGAGGCGGGTCTGCTCCAGGCGCGTCTTCGTGGCCCAGGCCGTTGTCTCCGGGCGCACGGTGAGCCGGCCGGAGTCCGCGTCGTAGGACACGGCGGCGACGTGCCCGGCGAACTCGGGGGCGATGGCTGCCCACCGGGCGAGGACGCTTCCGCCGGCGGCCGGGGCGGCCATGCCGCGCTCGGTCATCATTATGCCAATCGCGCTGCCCAGTCCCAGCGGCTCACGGCCGTCACGGCGTACGGCGGCGCCGGTGCGCCGCTTCGGCTTCTGGCGGGTGGCGCCGTTCTTCTTCGCCGCCTCCCGGGCCGCGAGCAGAGCCTGGCGCGCGAGGTCGACGCCGGACACCTCGCCGGCGCTCACGCCTGCCCCCAGGTGGCGTAGCCGAGGTCCAGGTGCCCGAGCCGGGAGTGGTGCTGCGCCTGGTCGACCAGCTGGTTGCTGAACAGGCGCCGGGCCGACGGCTCGCCGTAGCGGTCGATGTGGTCGAAGACGACCTGGTGGTCCTTCATCGCCCGCACCCGCCAGTTGCGTACCTGCTCGCGGGTCAGGTCCTCGAGGACCAGCTCCTGGTCGTCGTCGACGTCCGCGACCTCCGGGGCCGGTGCGACGACGGCCGGACGGGGCGCGGGAAGCACGACCGGGGCCACCGGCGCGGCCGGGACCTCCACCTCGGGCTGCACGGCCGCGGCTTCGGCACGGGCCTGAGCTGCGGCGGCCTGCCGCGCCCGGACCTGGTCCCACTCGTGCGCCTGCGCCCACGCCCTGGCCGTCACGTCCTGGTGCAGCTGCTTGGCGGTGGCCGCCCGGCGCTCCGCCTCCGAGGCCCCGGGCATCGCGGCGTCGACGGCGGCCGCAACCGCACGGCGTTGGTCCCGGCGGTCTTCCTGCCGCTCCGAGCACCGGGGGCAGTCCTGCCCGGAGTCGAGCAGCACCCGGTCGTCGCACCGCACGTCGCCGCACTGCTGGCGCTGCGGCAGGCCGAGGCCGATCAGCCAGCCCACCGGGTCCTTGATCGGCCCGGCCAGCCGCATCTGGTCGGCCAGCCGCCGGGCGAGCCGGTCGGCGAGGACCTGCGGCGCATCGGCGCGGCCGGCAAACCCGACTACCCTGCCCAGCTCGCTGCGGGCGGCGGCCTCCACCAGGCGGCGGGCGGCCGGACGCTCCAGCCGCGCCCACACCAGGTCCACCGGCGCCAGGACGGCCCGAAGGTCCTCCGGCGGCAGCGGCACCCTCCCCCGCTGCTGCCTGCCCTGACCTCCGCCGTCCACGACCCGCACCGAATCGCCAGCCACCGGCCCGCGGCCGGACTTCTCGCTGCTGATCGACGGGGACTTCTCCTGCTGTTCCCCGCGGAGCGGGCCGCCGTCCTCGCGCACGCACGCGCGGTCCGGCTGACCACCGGTCCCACCACGGCCTTCGCCGGAAAAGCCACCAGAGAGCGCAAGAGACCCACCAGGAGTAACCACAGAAGCGTGGAGAGCGTGGTGCTGTGCAGTTGCGGCGAGGTCTGTCGATCCGGCCATCCCGCCCTGCCCGGCGCCCTCCACCCCAGACGTCACAAGGGTCTCGCCCGTCTCGCCGGACTCAAGATCTCCGGATGCAGTACCGGCGAGGTCTGAAAGCAGGGCCTTGGCGACCCGGCGGGCCTCCCGCACGGCCACGCCGTGGGCCTCGGCAACCGGCACCAGGCGCACCCGCGACTGCGCGTTCAGGCCCGAGCCGGTCTCCTTGCGCACCACGTCCGCGACGCCGTGCTCCTGGAGGCGCTTGAGCACCTTCGCCCCGGCCGCCGCCGTGCAGCCCAGCAGCCGCGCGACCGTCGCCGCCGGCCGCCCACGGTCGGTGTCCACCGACCCAGGGCACAGCTGCAGCCAGCCCGCCGAACCCGTCGTCAGCACCATCAACAACAGCCCGAGCCGGTCCGTCGCCGCACCCCGGCCCGTACGACCGGCGAGCAGCCCGGCCGGGACCGGCTCCTTGGCCTTCGGCGCCCACCCCGGACCGAACAGCACCTCGCACAGGCTCAGCAGCACCGCCAGCTCCGAGCGGGACAGCGCCAGCGGGTGCCGCCGGTTGCCGGCCTTCTGCGCCCGGTACATCGGGATCACCCAGCACTCCAGGCCCGTCGCGTGCCCGAAGCTGTTGGTCGCCACGTTCGAACCGAGGAACCCGGCGCCGCGCAGCTCGGGCAGCACCGTGTGCGCGACCGTCGACTGCGACACCCCCAGCCACCGACCCAGCTCCGCCGCCCAGATCGACGTCTCGAAGTCCTTGCGCACATCCGCCTTCGCGGTCAGCACCACCGACGCCAGCCGCGCGCCGTCCGACACACCGGCCAGCGCCGGGGACGTCACCAACGCGCGCACCGCCGCGAGCAGCCGGGCCCGCATCGTCTTCGACAGCTGGAGCGGGTTACCCAGCTCCAGCCGCGCGACCGGACCGGCCTGCGCCGGAACCGACCGCAGCCGACGACGCGACGCCCCGCCGGCGAACCCCGTGCGCGGACGCGGGAGCACGGCGGCCGACGCCGCCACGGCGCTCACCGGCCCACCCGGACGGACGAGAAAGAGATCATCTCGGCAGCCTTGCGCAGGTCGCCTGTGGACAGATTCCGAGCAGCGGCGAAACCCCCGCTCCCTCCCGCCCGGCGGGCAGGAACTTCGGATCGCGTCCCGCCCCACGGGACGGAGCTCCGGAGCACCGCGGCGGCCGGCGCCGCCAGGAGGACATGGGCCCCCTCTCGGTATAGGTGCCGAGAAGCGGGGTCGGTGTGACACTCCAACCCGAAGAATCTTCGTGATTAATGCCGCGAACAGGGCGAAGACGGTGCGCGAATCCCGTCACATGGGAAGCATCGGAGGCTCGAACCGGTGTGAATCGGACACGGCCAAGCTGACAAGGGACACCACTCTCAGGCACTATGAGAAACGACCTGCTCTCCATATAGCTGGACCAGCCAGAGCCCTCGGGCCCGGCCGACCGGATGTGCGGATGTGTCGGGTAGCCCCCTCCGTGAGGAGCGGGTTCAGTACGAAGGCCCAGAAGCGATCTCCTTTCGTTCGGTGGACTTGGTGCTGGTGTTTCGAAGCCCTTGGCGGGGCCTCGAAACGGTGAAGCCACTTCGGTGGTGAAGCGGTACTCCGGTACTGCGACCGCGAAGCCCCTTGGCGGGGGCTGCGGGTGGAGCTGGACCCAGAAGGGGCCCTTGTGGTCCTGGCTAGGGACCGGTGATGCAATGCAATGGCCCTGATGAGGGGCCGGATTGAAATGAGCGGCTTGATAAGCCGCGGCTCAGAGTCGGGAGCGAACCGATATCTGAGCGAACCGCCCTGGGTTGCGAATCCAGGCGGTAGACGGGCCGCGCGGGGCCGAAGAGGATGGCTAGTCCACTTCTTCTTGGCGCGCGCGGCCGATGGCCACTAGGTCATCCCAACCCCCTGAACCCGGAGGCTGGCGTCGGCATGCGCGCGTACGGACCCGGTGGCGTGATCGCGATGGAGGAACGGCGTAGCTGCGCGTGTAGTTCCGCGCGGGCGGGTAGCCTTCATCCCGCGATCACCTCCTCTCAGGTGTCGCCCGAACGGCGAAGTCCCGTTGAGGGCCCCCGGATCCTGCACGGTCCTGGGGCTTTCGCCGTTTTCGATCTCCCACAGCCTAGCCCCAGGACCGGACAGAACCGTCGGCAGAAGCTGAGCAACTCGCGCGTCCCGACCGTTGTTCATCGTCCGTTGTGTCCTTCCGTGAGGTCGACGTCAGGCCAGCCAGGCTCGGCCCGAGCCGGCCGTTGAGCCACCCACCCCGAGCCGCCGACCTCCGGGTCATCCACTGTGCGTACATGGCGGAACCCCTGGCTGAGGTAGTACGCCTGAAGCTGCGGGTTCGTGGTCCACGCGTCGAGGCGGAGCCAGCGCGCGCCAGCCTGCGCTGCACGGTTCCCGGCCCAGTCCAGGATCCGGGCCCCTAGGCCGGCTCCCGCGTGAGCGCGATCGACCGTCAGTTTGTGCACATACAAGGCGTCATCGAGCTGTTCCTCAGGAGTCCAGAGCAGGTCGTCGGCCTCGCGGTCCAAAGTTACGGTTGCTGCGGCGTCGGCGGCCGCGTGCTCTTTAAAGAGGTAGACCTCGCCGCGGGCGATGCTCGCCGCCATCTGCTCGGGCGGGAAGGACAGCGACCACTGATCGATCCCTCGCGGCCGCAGCCAAGCCGCCGTGTCCGTCCGGAACTTGATGAGCCTCGCCAGGTTGCCCGGCTCGGCGCGTACGACGATCATGCGCTCGGCTCCTCGGACGGATCCTGGGGCATCGGCCGGGTGCGCTCGTAGACGATCACATGCCTGTCGCTCGGGAGGATGTTGATGGTGACCTGGATCGGCCGGCCATCACGGTCGTGAGCCGTGGAGATCAGCTCAGCGACCGGCAACGGGTTCTTGGGGTCGAGCCCGAGCCGCTCAACCTCACGTGGCCCCGGCATCCGGGTGTAGATCTCGTCGAGCGCCTCGACCAGTTCGTGCCCCAGCTCCGCGAGGACCTGGTTGGTCCCTCGCGCGACGCTGCCCTCGGTCATCCACTCACTGCCCTCGACCAGGCTGAGCCGTACGTACGAATCGTCGGTGTAGAACGGCTCCCCATCCACGAACGAGGTACGGCGGCGCAGCGCCACCAACTCGCCACCATCCAGCTGGAGGCGGCGACGCACGGGCTCATCCGGCACCAGTGTCTGCATCTCGATCGTCTGCGACCCGTCCCGGCCCTCGGCGTCGAGGAGGCTGCGGAAAACATCGACATGCGGCAGCTTCTTCCGAAACTCCGCCTGCGGACGATAGACCAGCGGCTGCCAGGCGCGAACGTAGACCCCGGATCCCTGCCGGGACCGAACGAGGCCAGTGGACTTCAACTTGATCACCGCCTGCCGAATGGTCTCGCCAGTCACGCCATAGCGGGCCGTGAGCTCACGGGTAGGAGGAAGCCGGTCCCCGGGCTTGAGCTGCCCAGAGTCAATTTGGGCGCGCAGATCGTCAGCGATCTGCTGAGCACCTGCGCGACGGCGATCTTGAGCGGTCATGTTGAAAGAGTACACGAGTTCACTAGTGAAATCTCCTCCTTGTGGCCGCGTTTCATCGGTCACCCCACCCCAGCTCAGTCAGCACTGATCCAGGGTGCCCGTCGTAGACAACATGAGGCTCGTCCAGGCCAGGCGGGGTGAAGCGATTCGCGTGGCGCTGCAGGTCATCCCGGGTGAAGAACATTGCGTTCGGGTCGTCGAAGGTCGCTTCGTTGCGCTCCTTGATTCGCTCCCACAGGGCGTCGACTTCCCCGGGGAGGTGCACCAGCGTTACGGCGGCCCCGGCATCCTGGCCGAGCCGGCTCCACTCCTGACGCTCGACAACGGTCCAAAAACCGTGGTCCAGGACCACGTCCCGGCCGGCGGCCAGCGCGGTACGCAGCTCGACGGCGACCTCGGCCATGATGGGGCGCTCCCGGACCTTGTACTGGCCGCGTGGGAAATCTCGCCCGTAATGCCCGTGCTCCCGCCAGACCCTTTCGTCAGGGCACAGGCGCAGGAAGCCCCGTTGCTCCAGTTCGCGGGCCAGCGTCGTCTTTCCAGCTCCAGGGAGACCGGCCATCAGGACGAGCTTGGCCGGGCCGGTGCGGCCCGACAGGGCCCGCATGGTTCGGGTGATCTCCGCCCTGCCGTCTGGGGCCAACGTGCCGAGGCGCTGTGTTCGAAGGAGTTGGCCGAGCCGATGCTCCAGCATCTGGGCGAGGGCGTCGTCGAGGGGTGTGAGCATCATGCGCTGGCCTCCTCCTTGGTCCACCTGCGACCGGGGCCGCCGATGTCGATGCCGTACTCAATCGTCATGCCACTGGTGTCGACGATCCGGACCGTCAGCACGATGACAGCGGCCGTGGTGTCTTCGGGGATCTCAAGCAGCCCGGCGTCGGCGGGCGTGGTGATGCGAGCCCACATGGAGCTGTGCCGACGAGCGACTGGGCGGCCAGTGTGGCGTGTGATCAGGTCGATCGACGTCCCGCTGTTCAGCCGTCGCCCCATGGCCAGTTCGGGCAACTCTTCGGCGAGACCCGCCGGGATCCAGGACGTTGAGTGGCTTACGACGCTGTTGTCGTGCTCGTCGCGGTAGGTCCTGCTGCGCCGAAGCACCAGAGCGCCGGGCTCGATCTCCAGAGCCTCAGCTACGTCTTCGGGGGCGGCGATGAAGCCCGCCATATGAGAGTCAGAGCGTTCCCCAGCCCTCCACGACGACCCGGTGATCTTGCTGCGTTGCTCGCGCTCGGCAGCGGTTGCCAAGGTGGTGCGTTCGCGGACGACCGTTCCATGGCCACGTGATGCGGTCACCAAGCCGCTGGCCTCCAGCGCCTTGTATGCGGCGTGGACCGTCGATTTCGACCCCTTCCCCGCGCTGACCAGGTCTTCGATCTTGGGCAGGCGATCTCCGGGCGCGTACACGCCGCTAGTGATCTTTGCAGCGATCTCGTCGGCGAGGACCTTCCACTTTGGTGGCATTCGGCGATCTCCTCCTTCTCGGCGCCCCCAGTGAACCACAATCCCGGGATTGGAAGGTGACACCCTTCAATATCGGGAATGCGGACCGTCAGCGTTGACATGGTTGTTGTAATCCTGGGAATGTCTCCCCGCAGGGCGACGCTGAGTGAGATCAGCTCGCGAATCGTGACGGCGCAACCGTGATTTCGCTAGTGAAGCAGTTGACGGAGGGCGGGTGTCGGCGTACGGTCTTGTCCAGCCGGAGAGTTCACTAGTGAAATCGCCTGGCGTCAGTGCCACCTGTACCACCGCAGGAGCCCTTGCCCCGAGGAGGGGGAGGGCCGGGGTTGATAGCTCGACCAAATCCCCCAGATCGGTCCCCTGACCGAGCGCTCCCGTGCACATCGCAACGCAGATGCGTTGTCCGTCCTCCAGGACTGCCGGCCTATGCCGTGCGCCTGGCGGGCGGAGAGCCCACCGCGATGCAGCCCCTCCCTTCTGACCTGAGGAGCCCCTATGACGACCACGACTGTGAAGCCCGAGGCCCGCAAACGCCGCCGCAAGACCCGCACCAAGACCGTCAGCAACCTCCCGGCGATCGTCGCCTCCGAGTTCAAGACCAACGAGATCGACCTGACGCCGGGCAAGGAGCACTTAATCTGTCCTGACTGCAAAGGGTGGACGCCGATCACCGGCACCCTCGGCGCCCCCAAGCTGGTGCCGCACCACACCAAGCGCTACCGCACCGTCGAGCCGCGCCGCTGCTCCAGCAGTAACCGCCGCGTCATCATCGATATCGCGGTCGCCGACTGGCGCACGAAGCTCGCCGAGACGGTCCCGACCACCGCGTTCCGCCGCGCGACCAAGGTGCTCCCCAAGCCCAAGTCGACGATGGCACCGGCCCCTGTGCACCGGCTCGCAGTCACCCGCGAGCAGCAGGTCGCCCCCGCCGGGGCCCGGCTGCTGCCGCTGCTGGACCGGGCCCGCCGTACGGTCATCGCGCACCGCGCCACGTGCACGACGTGCGGGGTCGGCGGCCGGTGCGCCGCGGGCCGGGAGCTGGAGATTGCGCTCCGAGAGTTCGAAGCGACCGCTGTGCTTGCCCGCGAGCAGCAGGCCCTCACCGACCGGACCGCGGCCAGGCAGCTTCGTGCTGAGCAGCAGGACCAGGCCCGAGCGCGCCAGCGGTTGTTGCGGCCGGCCCTCTCGAAGGTGGAGCGGGCTGCCCGTGACCGCCACAACGTCGCGCGCCCCGAGGCTCGGTCGAAGTCGACCTTCATCGACGAGCACGAGCTCGTCCGCCGCGCCGCCTCTTGGCCGGCCCCGACCCACGGCGGCCCCGACCTCCCCCTTCTCTAGAGCTGAACCACCTCACGTGATGAGCCCTCAGGCGCCCCTGGCCTGGGGGCTCATCACGCTGCCTACACCCAGAGACCAACCCACCCGGAAGGACACACCTGTGACGCTCAACCGGATTTCCCCCGGAGCAGCTCGCCGACTGCGCCGCCCCGTGCTCCAGGCCGCCATCGACACCAGCGCCCGCTGCCGCGACCGGCCGGAGTACAACGAGTTGTTCAACCGCACCCCCGGCTCCGCGACTTGGACGGCGCAACAGGCCGGCGCCCAGAGCTTCTGCGCGGAATGCCCCGCTCGTGCGGTGTGTGAGGAACTCGCCCTTCGGTACGGGAAGGGCAACCGGACCAGCGACGACTTGGTCCGCGGAGGCCGTCGCGGCCAGGACCTGGCTGTCACCCGCGAGATCCGCCAGCCCCGCCGGATCGCCGCCGCCGTAACAGCCGACCGGCTGGAGCTTGCCCGCGAGCAGTACACGCTCGCCTACACCACGAAGGCCGGGCCGGTCACCAGGCGGCGTCTGCGGCGTCAGGCCGTGGAGCGGGTCGGGGAGGTGGCCATGCGTGCCGCTGACCGCGGAGAGGTCTGGGATGTCGCCGTCTACGACAAGACCGGCGCCGACGTCACCTTCGATTTCGCCTTTGCCTCCCAGGACCGCAGCGACCTTCCGGTCGCGGCCTGACCCCCGGTCCTGTTCTGCACGTCGTCCCCAGCCCGCCGCTCGCGGGCTGGTGTCGGCGTGGGGCTACAGGAGACCCCACGTGCGCAGCCCCGGAACGGGGCGACCCCCGACACGGCGCTAGAGACGCCACATGTGCCGGGGGCCAGCACGGACCACGCTGATCTCACACAGGAGCTGATCCGCATGACCAGTATCGCAACACTCCCCGCTCTGCCGGACACCCAGGCGACTGGTAACTGCCCGAGCTGCGGCGGGACTTTCGAGTCCTGCCGGTGCACCGGTATCGCGCAGACCCGTACCACGGTCCTGGCACCGCGTGCCGGAACGATTGACGACATCCGGCGCGAGGACGACGCCAAGGGCTACGAGCGGGACGAGACCGACCGTTTCAACCAGCTGGTCCGCAGCCTCGTGATCGACGGCGACCGCCGGGCCGAGCTCGGCGGCCGCCGGGCCCGCCGGACGCTCGCCGAGATGACCCCCGGATACACCCGCCAGCCGGTGCTGCTCCTCACCCGCCCGCTCCCGGTCACCCCCTCCGGCAACGGCAACCAGCAGTGCGACCAGTGTGGTGGCTGGTTCGGCGTCACCTCCTGGACGTGCTCCGCATGCCAGAACCTCGGTCGCGTGGCCGCCGTGCCGCCCATCCGGACCGCGCCGCCTGCCAAGTCCGGGCTGCTCGACCCTGACAGTTCCTGGGCGTGCCCCAACTGCGGCTGCCTCAACGCGGACGGGCATGCGTCCTGCGGCTACTGCTGACCGTGAGCCGCGGAACCCCGCCCGCCATACAGCAGGCCCGTGTTGCACAGCACCGCGCGGCACGGGCCCTTGCCGTAGCCGGACTGCGCCATCCCGGCGCCGCCGTATTCCTCGCCGCTGCCGCGGCCGCCGCCGCCCTTGCCTGGGAAGCAGGCCACCGCGTCAGCGACATCCACCCATCACGAGCCGATCGGAGGGCGACTGGTGGCTGAGAGTCTCCACGCCCGCTACATGGCCGCGTCCGACGCCTGGCGCGCGCACCGCAAGGACTGCGAGCCCTGCACGTTCCCCGACACCGGGCGGCACTGCCCGGACGGAGCCCCGCTCTGGGAACGGCTCGTCCGGCTCCAGAACGCCTACCTCACCCACCTCCGCAACCACTGACCCTGAGGAGCCTCAATGACGACGCTCAGCCTCGACTCGTTCCGTGACCAGCACGGCGACCCGACGACCTGGCCGGCCGCCGATATCGACAGCTACCTCGTCATCGGCGAGATCGCCCCGCCCGCCCCGCCGCTCCACTCCTACAGCGAGATGCAGGCCATCGCCGCCGACTGGGCGCGTTCGGCCGACGTGCAGCAGTCGGTGGCCGACCGACTGATCGCCGAGGGGCACGAGATCGCGGCCGGGATCTGGTCACGTGGCGCGCAGGGGGCCCGGGAGTACGCGGCCGCCGCCCGCTACGGCTACCCGCACTACGAAGCCGTCCTCAACGGCTGGTAACCGGTCTGCAGGCTGCCTGATCCGCGAAGCGCCCCCACCGGCATCACCGGTGCAGGGGTGCTTCGCGGTGACGGGGAGCCGGACAGCCCGGACCACCACACCGAGAGGAACTGACACATGTTTGAGCTGAACCGCGGACTGAACCGTCACCAGGACCTGGAGGCGACCGGGCACGAGTTCGTCCGGGACATCGAAGCGTTCGTCGCGGGCACGGTCGCGGCCTCGTCCCCGTCCAGCACCCCGGCCTCGCTGATCGAGCGCGCCTGGAACCTGGACGGCGACTACACCGACTGGCTGCGCTGGGGCGACAGCGGCATGCCGCTGACCGGGGAGCAGATCGCCGCCCACGCGGAAGCCGCCATCACCATCCTGCGCACCGCGGGCTGGAACCCTTCCTACACGGCCGGCCGCAGTATCCGCGGCGCCCTGGTCCACGCCGTGAACACCGACCCCGACCACCGTTTCAGCACCGACACCCGAGGAGCACTGCGCAACATTTTCGAACTGCTCATCCGGGCCCTGACCGGCGCGCCCTACGCCGACTACAGCGACTGGGACCAGCACCCCGTCCGCAAGGTCGAAGAGGTCTTCGGCCTGCTCGCCGCCGCCGCCACGTTCGCCCGCACCTACGGCGAACCCGCCCCGGACGCACCGGCCGCCTGACCACCCAGCCCCGCCCCGGGCGCGCCGTACCGGTCGCCGCTCCCGCCACCCCGGGGCGGCGCCCCGTTCGCGGC
>NZ_JBEOVN010000200.1:0-12931 GCF_040295565.1 Streptomyces sp. NPDC002785
GGGGCCCCCGGCGCCCCCCACCCACCCCGCAGGGGCCCCGGAAAACGTCGGGTACCGCTCGATCAGTCCTTGATCTCGCAGATCACGGCGCCGGAGGAGACCGAGCTGCCGACCTCGGCGGCGAGTCCCTTGATGGTGCCGGCGCGGTGCGCGTTCAGCGGCTGCTCCATCTTCATGGCCTCCAGGACGACGATGAGATCGCCCTCGTTGACCTGCTGGCCCTCGTCGACGGCGATCTTGACGATGGTGCCCTGCATCGGGGACGCCAGGGTGTCGCCGGAGATCGCGGAGCCGCTCTTCTTCGCCGCGCGGCGCTTGGGCTTGGCGCCCGCCGCGAGGCCGGTACGGGCCAGGCTCATGCCCAGCGACGAGGGCAGCGAGACCTCAAGACGCTTGCCGCCGACCTCGACGACCACGGTCTCGCGGCCGACCTCCTCCTCCGCCTCCACGTCGGCGGTGGCGGTGAAGGGCTTGATGTCGTTGACGAACTCGGTCTCGATCCAGCGGGTGTGGATCTGGAACGGGTCGCTGGTGAACGCCGGGTCGGCGACGACCGCACGGTGGAACGGAATGGCGGTGGCCATGCCCCCGACATTGAACTCGGCCAGCGCACGTGCCGCCCGCTGCAGTGCCTGCTCGCGGGTCGCACCGGTCACGATGAGCTTTGCCAGGAGCGAGTCCCAGGCGGGGCCGATGACGGAACCGGACTCCACGCCCGCGTCGAGGCGGACACCGGGGCCGGACGGCGGGGCGAAGGTGGTCACCGTGCCCGGGGCGGGCAGGAAGCCGCGGCCCGGGTCCTCGCCATTGATCCGGAACTCGAAGGAGTGCCCGCGCACGGCCGGGTCGTCGTAGCCGAGCTCCTCGCCGTCGGCGATGCGGAACATCTCGCGCACGAGGTCGAGGCCGGTGACCTCCTCGGTGACCGGGTGCTCCACCTGGAGGCGGGTGTTGACCTCCAGGAACGAGATCGTGCCGTCCATGCCGACGAGGAACTCCACGGTGCCCGCACCGACGTAACCGGCCTCCCTGAGGATGGCCTTCGACGCCGCGTACAGCTCCGCGTTCTGTGCCTCGGAGAGGAACGGCGCGGGGGCCTCCTCGACCAGCTTCTGGTGGCGGCGCTGGAGTGAGCAGTCACGGGTGGAGACGACGACGACGTTGCCGTGGCTGTCTGCCAGGCACTGCGTCTCGACGTGTCGCGGCTTGTCGAGGTAGCGCTCCACGAAGCACTCCCCGCGGCCGAACGCCGCGACGGCCTCACGGACCGCGGAGTCGTACAGCTCCGGGATCTCCTCCAGCGTGCGCGCCACCTTCAGTCCGCGACCGCCACCACCGAAGGCGGCCTTGATCGCGATCGGCAGCCCGTGCTGCTTCGCGAACGCCACGACCTCGGCGGAGCCCTCGACCGGGTCGGGCGTGCCGGCCACCAGCGGGGCACCGGCCCGCTGTGCGATGTGACGGGCGGCGACCTTGTCACCGAGGTCCCGGATCGCCTGCGGCGGCGGGCCGATCCAGGTCAGACCCGCGTCGATGACGGCCTGGGCGAATTCGGCGTTCTCCGACAGGAAGCCGTATCCCGGGTGGATCGCGTCCGCCCCGGAGTCCTTGGCAGCCTGGAGCACCTTGGCCATGTCCAGGTAGCTGGCGGCCGGGGTGTCACCGCCCAGAGCGAATGCCTCGTCGGCCGCACGTACATGCAGAGCGTCGCGGTCCGGGTCGGCGTAGACGGCCACGCTCCCGATTCCGGCATCCCGGCATGCCCGAGCAACACGGACAGCGATTTCGCCACGGTTGGCGATGAGCACCTTGCGCACGATGGCTCCCTCCTTGAAACAAGCTGAGTTTAGGGACTACCGACACTGCCCTACGACCCGTCCCCAATGGTGAGCTTGCCCACACGGAGTGTGATTCGAGGCTTGCTCAAGTCGCGAAATCCCTTGTGGCACCACGGTACGCCGGGATCCATGACCGCACAGTAGCCACAAGGTGTGGTCCAGGTCTCTGTTGGTGCAAGCAGCCGCGCCGGGTGTTTCTTTGTCGGGTCTCCACTAACGGGCGAGCGATTCTTTGCCCGACGCACGAGAGGCACGACAAGGGGGGTGCGCAGAAAGCGCGTGAGCGCGTGTCGTCGGTACGGGACGGGAGTGGAGATCGTCAGGACCCTTGTCCGGAGCGTTACCCATTAGTAGGGTCCGCGCTATCGCACGTACTACAGGTAACAGGGGGTGAGGGCCGTGGTGCGCAGACCGGTGGCGTTCGTGACCGCGATCGCGCTGTTCGTGGAAGCCGTGGGCATCGTGGTCATCAACGGCATCCTGGCGACGGTCGTCAAGAACCAGGACATGTCACTGGCCGGGCTGGAACCCGCCGCCATGTCCAACGGCACATGGGTGATGGGCGGCGTCTTCGGCCTGTATCTGCTGCTGTGCGGGCTGGTCCTCCTGCTGACCGGCATCCGCGACCGGGCCCCCGGCCGTATCGGCCGCGTCGCCCTCATCACCTGCGCCGTGGTGCACGGGGTGCTGGGCGCGCTGACGGTGGGGCTGGTCGGCTGGGCCGCGTTCGCGTGTCTGATGGTGGTGCTCGGGCTGATCGTGCTGACGCTGGTGGTGTACGGCCCCGAGGACGAGGCCGACCGGCCTGTGGACGATGCCGGACCCAGGGCTCCGGCTACGGCCTGACGCGGATCGGGTCCGACTCGGGCCGGCCCCCTTTGCCGGTCGGTCTCAGACCCACAGCTCGGTGACGGAGATCCCCAGCTCGCCCAGCAGCCGGCGCAGCAGCGGCAGCGAGAGCCCGATGACATTGCCGTGGTCGCCCTCGATGGAGTCGACGAACGGCGCCGAACGGCCGTCCAGGGTGAAGGCGCCCGCCACGTGGAGCGGCTCGCCCGAGGCCACGTAGGCGGCGATCTCGTCGTCCGTCGGTTCGCCGAAGCGGACGGTCGTGGAGGCGGTCGCCGAGGCCGTACGTCCGGTCGCGGTGTCGATCACGCTGTGGCCGGTCCGCAGCACACCGGCCCGGCCGCGCATGGACTTCCAGCGGGCGATGGCCTCCTCGCTGTCGGTCGGCTTGCCGAGCGCCTCGCCGTCGAGTTCGAGTACCGAGTCGCACCCGATGACCAGGGCACCCGCCGCCTGTGGCCGGCCGGCCACAGCGGCGGCCTTGGCCTCGGCGAGAACGAGCGCCAGCGCGGCCGGCGTCGGGGCACTCAGCGCGTCCTCGTCCACCCCGCTGACGACCACCTCGGGCGCGAATCCGGCCTGCCGCAGAAGGCCGAGACGGGCGGGGGAGGCGGAGGCGAGCACGAGACGGCGCTGATCAGTCATACGCGCCATCGTAGAAGGGACCGGCCGGTATCCGACCCGCCCGGGTGACGAATCAGCCGCTCCCGGGCCAGCAAGGCGGTGCGCTCTGGGCGAAGAATCAGCCCGTCCGGCGTTCGAGGCCGGGGTCCGGGGCGGAGCCCCCACGCGGCGGAGCCGCACATCGACGCAGCCGGGACGGGGCGGGCAGGGGAACAGGCCCCGCGCGGCGGCCCCTGCCCCGCGCCACCGCGCCTCACCCCACCGCGCCCCTCACCGCGTCCCGAGCACGAACATCGCGACCACCATCGCGAGCGCAAGCACCAGCCCCGCGCGCCGCATCATGTCCTGGGCGTCGCGCAGTTCCTTCGGCGGCTTGTTCTCAGGGTCGGACCACAGCATGGGACCGATCCTGCTGTGGAGAGCGGACACCGCGCCTGAGTACACATACTCAGGCGCGATGGTGCGTACGGACCAGATCGCGCCAGGACGCACCGGAGGTCCGGACCCCAAAGGGGCCCGGACCTCCGGAAACGTGCGCGAACAGGCACTCCTGCGACTACCCGGGCCAGTACGTCCGCGCCCAGGCCCGCGGCCCCGGCAGTCGGCGCTCGCGCCGGGCAATACGCCCCGGGTCGGACCACTGGCCGGGCAGCGCCGGTGCGCCGGACGACTCGTCGGCCCTCGCCGCGGCGCGCGCCCGGACCACCGCCAGTGCGGCAGCCAGCTCCTCAGGGGTCGGGTTGCCCCGTACGACCTTGATCATGGTCAGGACCCTTTCTAGAGGGGGATGTTGCCGTGCTTCTTCGGGGGCAGCGACTCCCGCTTCGTACGCAGCTGGCGCAGCCCCTTCACGATGTGGGCGCGGGTGTCGGACGGCATGATCACGGCGTCGACGTAGCCGCGTTCGGCCGCCACGTACGGGTTGAGCAGCGCGTCCTCGTAGTCCGCGATCAGTCCGGCGCGGGTGGCTTCTGCCTCGTCGGGGTCCGTGACGGCGGCGATCGTGCGGCGGTGCAGGATGTTCACGGCGCCCTGCGCGCCCATCACGGCGATCTGCGCGGTCGGCCAGGCGACGTTGATGTCGGCGCCCAGGTGCTTGGAGCCCATGACGTCGTACGCGCCGCCGAAGGCCTTGCGGGTGATCACCGTGATCAGCGGGACGGTCGCTTCCGCGTAGGCGTAGATCAGCTTGGCGCCGCGGCGGATGATGCCGCCGTACTCCTGGTCGACGCCGGGCAGGAAGCCGGGGACGTCGACGAAGGTCAGCACGGGCACGTTGAACGCGTCGCAGGTGCGGACGAACCGTGCCGCCTTCTCGCTCGCGTTGATGTCCAGGCAGCCGGCGAACTGCATCGGCTGGTTGGCGACGATGCCGACCGGGTAGCCCTCGACGCGCCCGAAGCCGGTGAGGATGTTCGGCGCGAACAGGGCCTGGGTCTCCAGGAATTCGCCGTCGTCCAGCACGTGCTCGATGGCGGCGTGCATGTCGTACGGCTGGTTCGCCGAGTCCGGGATGAGGGTGTCGAGCTCGCGGTCCTCGTCGGTGGTGGCGAGGTCCGCCTCCTCCGGGAAGGCCGGCGCTTCGGAAAGGTTGTTCGAAGGGAGGTACGACAGCAGCGACTTGACGTACTCGATGGCGTCCTTCTCGTCGCCCGCCATGTGATGTGCCACACCGGAGGTGGTGTTGTGGGTGCGGGCGCCGCCGAGTTCCTCGAAGCCGACGTCCTCGCCGGTGACCGTCTTGATGACGTCGGGGCCCGTGATGAACATGTGCGAGGTCTGGTCGACCATGACCGTGAAGTCGGTGATCGCGGGGGAGTAGACCGCGCCGCCCGCGCACGGTCCGACGATCAGCGAGATCTGCGGGACGACACCCGAGGCGTGCACATTGCGGCGGAAGATCTCGGCGAACAGGCCGAGCGCGGCCACACCTTCCTGGATGCGGGCGCCGCCGCCGTCGTTGATGCCGATGACCGGGCAGCCGGTCTTCAGCGCGAAGTCCATCACCTTGACGATTTTCTCACCGTAGACCTCGCCGAGCGAGCCGCCGAAGATGGTGAAGTCCTGCGAGTACACGCAGACGGGGCGGCCGTCGACCGTGCCGTAGCCGGTGACGACGCCGTCTCCGTACGGGCGGTTCTTCTCGATGCCGAAGCTGGTGGAGCGATGCCGGGCGAATTCGTCGAGCTCCACGAAGGAACCCTCGTCGAGCAGCAGGTCGATCCGCTCGCGGGCGGTCAACTTGCCCTTCGCGTGCTGCTTCTCGACCGCGCGCTCGGAGCCCGCGTGCGTTGCCTCGTCGATACGGCGCTGCAGGTCCGCGATCTTGCCCGCGGTGGTGTGGATGTCGATCTCTTCCGGCTTGGACATCGGGTGATGGCTCCCTGCCTGGTCACGGGGACGACTGTGCTGCTGATCAGGTACTGAACACCTACTGATCCGTAGGGTATCGGCGTGGATACGGTTCGGCAGTGCGTCGTTTACCACACCTAGTCTGGCTTGCATGACACCTTCGGATGCGTCTCACAGCCGCTGGTCGGACCTTGACCGGCCACCCCTGAACGTCCCTGCGCTGCGCCGCGGACTGCTGCGCCCGGGCGGACTGTGGACCTCGCTCGACGTCGTGGAGACCACCGGGTCCACCAACTCCGATCTTGCCCGGCGCGCGGCGGCGGGGCTCGCCGAAGGCGCCGTGCTGGTCGCCGAGGAACAGACCGCGGGCCGCGGCCGCCTCGACCGCACCTGGACGGCCCCGGCCCGCTCGGGCCTGTTCTTCTCCGTCTTCCTGACGCCGGGCGACGTCCCCGTCCATCGGTGGGGCTGGCTGCCGCTGCTCACGGGCGTCGCCACGGCGACGGGCCTGGCTCGCGCGGCAGGCGTCGACACGGCACTGAAATGGCCCAACGACCTCCTCGTGACCGTCCCCAAGGACTCCGACAAGCTCCGTCCGGGGGAGACCCCACTGGGCGAGGAACGCAAGGCGGGCGGCATCCTGGCCGAGCGCGCCGGGAACGGAGTCGTCGTGGGTATCGGCGTCAACGTCTCCCTGCGCACCGACGAACTCCCCGCCCCCACGGCCGCCTCGCTGGCCCTGGCCGGAGCGGTCTCCACCGACCGCGAGACGCTGCTGCGGGGTGTGCTGCGCTCGCTGGAGCACTGGTATGTCCAGTGGCGCGCGGCGGACGGCGACGCGGCGGCGAGCGGCCTGCAGGAGGCGTACGCGGCGGGCTGCGCGACACTCGGCCGGACGGTACGTGCCCAGCTGCCCGGCGACCGCACGCTCACCGGCGAGGCCGTGGCGATCGACGGTGACGGCCGGCTGATCCTGTCCACCGACGACGGCCTGCAGGAACCCGTATCGGCGGGCGACATCGTGCACCTGCGGGGAATCGGGGGCGGCCTGACCTGAGAAGCGGGCCGGGGGGTGCGGTGTGTCCGCTCCTGCTTCCTTCCGGGACATGTACGGGGTTTTCGGGACACGCACCGGGCCGGGGCGGCGTGTCCGCCGCCGGCCTCCACTTCCGTCCCACCCGGACACGTACCGGGCCGGAGCGTGGGCCGCCGAGGCGTGTCTGCTTCCGGCCTCTGCACCTGGCGCACCAGAACACGTACCGGGGGCATGAATCCTCGCCCTCCTGGAAACCGCCCACCGGCAGCAACCACCCACGCCCCCTGGCCCACCCAGGAACATTCCCGGAGGCCATAGCGACGTGAGCCACGGCACACCTGCCGTATCGTTGAGGCGATCCACCGACAGATCGGCAGGGCAGTGCGCAGGGAACGGGCAGGAGGCGGCTGGTGACCGTCGACGATACGACCTCCGGTGCGGGCGCGGAGCCCCCGTCGGACCCCTCGGTCCACCCGACACCGCATCACGAAGTCGACCATACGGCGGAACCGACCCACGATCCCCTCGCGATCCGGCTGGAACAGCTGATCCTGGGCGCCGACCGTCGCTACACGCCGTTCCAGGCGGCCCGTACCGCCGGCGTCTCGATGGACCTGGCCTCCCGGTTCTGGCGGGCCATGGGCTTCGCCGACATCGGGCAGGCCAGAGCCCTCACCGAGGCCGATGTGCTGGCGCTGCGCCGGCTCGCCGGTCTCGTCGAGGCAGGGCTGCTCAGCGAGCCGATGGCGATCCAGGTGGCCAGGTCCACCGGGCAGACCACCGCCCGGCTGGCGGAATGGCAGATCGATTCCTTCCTGGAGGGGCTGACCGAGCCGCCCGAGCCCGGAATGACCCGGACCGAGGTCACGTACCCGCTGATCGAGCTGCTCCTCCCGGAGCTGGAGGAGTTCCTGATCTACGTGTGGCGGCGCCAGCTCGCCGCCGCCACCGGCCGGGTCGTGCAGGCCGCCGACGACGAGGAGATGGTCGACCGGCGCCTGGCCGTCGGCTTCGCCGACCTCGTCGGGTTCACCCGGCTGACCCGGCGGCTGGAGGAGGAGGAGCTCGGCGAGCTGGTCGAGACGTTCGAGACCACCTGCGCCGACCTGGTCGCCGCCCACGGCGGCCGGCTCATCAAGACCCTCGGTGACGAGGTCCTCTACGCCGCCGACGACGCGGGCACCGCGGCCGAGATCGCGCTGCGCCTGATCGAGGCGATGACCCAGGACGAGACCATGCCCGCGCTGCGCGTCGGCATCGCTTTCGGCACGGTCACCACCCGGATGGGCGATGTCTTCGGTACGACGGTGAACCTCGCCAGCCGGCTGACCTCGATAGCGCCGAAGGACGCCGTGCTGGTGGACGGGGCGTTCGCACAGGAGCTGACCCGTACCGGCGACGCCCCGGCCTCCGAGGCACAGGCGGCGGAGGAGGCCGCGGTGGCCGAGAAGGAGCGCCAGGAGGGCGTGGAGTCGGTGTCCGTGCCCAAGTACCGCTACGGGCTGCAGCCGATGTGGCAGCGCCCGGTGCGCGGACTCGGCGTCGTGGAGCCCTGGCTGCTGGCGCGCCGGGGTACGTCCTGACGCAGGAGGCCTGAACTCACCCGGGACCGATACCCGGGGCGACCCATAGGATCCCCCCCGGTAACGATCGTTAACCGGAGGGGTGCAGTCATGACCGTCACGTCCGAGCAGCGGTTCGGGGAATTCGTCGTCGTACGGGTCCACGAGGGGCAGGAACACGTCGCCGAGCTGGTCCTCGACCGGCCCAAGGCGATGAACGCCGTGTCCACGGACATGGCTCGCTCGATCGCCGCCGCCTGTGCCGCGCTCGCCGCCGACCCGGGCGTACGGGTCACCGTCCTCACCTCCAGCCATGAGCGGGCCTTCTGCGTGGGTGCGGACCTGAAGGAGCGCAATTCCTTCACCGACGCCGACCTGCTGCGCCAGCGCCCCACCGCCCGCGCCGCGTACACCGGCGTGCTCGAACTGCCGATGCCGACGATCGCGGCCGTGCACGGCTTCGCGCTCGGCGGCGGATTCGAGCTGGCCCTGTCCTGCGATCTGATCGTCGCCGACCGCACGGCTGTGGTGGGCCTGCCCGAGGTGTCGGTCGGTGTCATCCCGGGCGGCGGCGGTACGCAGTTGCTGCCGCGGCGGATCGGTGCGGCGCGCGCCGCCGAGCTGGTCTTCACGGCCCGCCGGGTGGAAGCGGCCGAGGCCCATGATTCGGGGCTGGTCGACGAGCTGGTGGAGGCGGGGCGGGACCGCGAGGCCGCACTGGCGCTCGCGGGCCGGATCGCCGCCAACTCCCCGGTGGGGCTGCGGGCCGCCAAGCGTGCGCTGCGGCTCGGGCACGGCCTCGATCTGCGGGCCGGTCTCGAAGTCGAGGACGCCGCCTGGCGTTCGGTGGCCTTCTCCGGCGACCGGGCCGAGGGGGTGGCCGCGTTCAACGAGAAGAGGAAGCCGAACTGGCCCGGCGAGTGACGTTGCCCGTCCAGGAGGACACGCAGCGAACATGGTCAATGTCTCAAGCTGATCGAATTGCTACAAAACTACATAAGCTGTAGCGATGGGTGGTGATGATGCGCGGCTGCGGGCCGTGGTTTCGCTTGCGCAGACGATGGCGGCGGCACGCACCCCGCGGGGGTCGTGGCGAGCGGCTGCGCTGGGGGCGTGCGAGGCGTTGGGCGGCAGTTTCGCCGCGCTCTCCGTGTGGGAGCGCGAGCGCGGGCAGTTGCGTGTGCTCGTGAACGCGGGCGAACGGGCCGAAGGGGAGGAGGAGTTCCCCGATGCGGAGACGTATCCGGTGCACCAGTTCCCGGAGATCGCCGAGTTCCTGCACGAACGGTGGGCCGGCGGCGGTGAGCCGGACGCCTGGGTGCAGACCGCTGACGACCCGGTGGAAGGGTTGCCGGGCGCGGGGGTGCGGGGGTACGGGGGTCGGTACTGCTGGCAGCGGGTGGCCGCCCTGCGTCGGCGTGGGCGCGGCTGCTGTGTGGTCGCGCCGATCGTGCTGCACGGGCGGGCCTGGGGCGAGCTCTATGTGGCCCGCCCGGCGGGGGTGCCGGCCTTCGGACGCAAGGACGCGGACTTCGCGACCGTGCTGGCCTCGGTCGTCGCCGCCGGGATCTCCCAGACCGAACGGCTCGAAGAGGTCCGCAAGCTCGCCTTCACCGATCCGCTCACCGGGCTGGCCAACCGCCGCGCCGTCGACGTGCGGCTCGACGAGGCGGTGGAGCAGCACCGGACCGAAGGTTCGGTGGTCAGCCTGGTCGTCTGCGACCTCAACGGTCTGAAGCGGGTCAACGACACCCACGGGCATGCGGTCGGCGACCGTCTGCTGGAACGTTTCGGCTCGGTGCTGTCCCGCTGCGGCGCCATGCTGCCCGGTGCGCTGGCGGCCCGGCTCGGCGGCGATGAGTTCTGCCTGCTCGCGGTCGGCCCCGAGGCGGACGACGTGACCCGGGTGGCCACCGAACTCTGCGAACGGGCAGCCGAGTTGGAGCTCGGCGACGGGGTGGCGTGCGGCATCGCCTCGACCGGCGATCCGATCGGCCCGGTGGTCTCGGCGCGACGGCTGTTCCGGCTGGCGGACGCGGCCCAGTACCGGGCGAAGGCGGCCCGCTCCACGAAGCCGGTGGTCGCGGGGCGCGACGACGAGGTGCTCCGGCTGGCCGACGCGCCGCCCAAGTCCGCGCACGACCGCCGCCACCTGCGTGGCAGCCGCCCCTGACCGTGTGGCCGAACCGGTAAGGGGTCAACCGTACGACCACTAGTGACATGAAGGGATTCAGTCCGTACGCTTCTGAATATGGATATGCATACAGTCGTGGTGGGGACGTCCGGTACCACCGCCCAGGACGTCATCGCCGTGGCCCGCGGCAACGCTCGTGTCGAGATCTCCACGGCCGCCGTGAGCGCACTCGCCGCCGCCCGCGAGATCGTGGACGCGCTCGCCGCCAAGCCCGAGCCGGTCTATGGCGTCTCCACCGGCTTCGGGGCACTGGCCAGCCGGCACATCAGCCAGGATCTCCGCGCACAGCTCCAGCGCAACATCGTCCGCTCGCACGCCGCCGGCATGGGCCCGCGGGTCGAGCGCGAGGTCGTCCGCGCCCTGATGTTCCTGCGGCTGAAGACGGTCGCCTCCGGGCACACCGGCGTACGGCCCAAGGTCGCGCAGACCATGGCCGACGTCCTCAACGCGGGCATCACCCCCGTCGTCCACGAGTACGGCTCGCTCGGCTGCTCCGGCGACCTGGCCCCGCTCTCCCACTGCGCGCTGACGCTGATGGGCGAGGGCGACGCGGAGGGCCCCGACGGCACCGTGCGCCCCGCCGGTGAGCTGCTCGCCGCCCATGGCATCACCCCGGTCGAGCTGCGTGAGAAGGAGGGCCTCGCCCTCCTCAACGGCACCGACGGCATGCTCGGCATGCTCGTCATGGCCCTGGCCGACCTGAAGAACCTCTACACCTCCGCCGACATCACCGCCGCCCTCTCCCTGGAGGCGCTGCTCGGCACGGACAAGGTGCTCGCCCCGGAACTGCACGCCATCCGCCCGCACCCGGGCCAGGGCGTCAGCGCCGACAACATGCTGCGGGTCCTGGCCGGATCGGGCCTCACCGGTCATCACCAGGACGATGCGCCCCGGGTGCAGGACGCCTACTCCGTGCGCTGTGCCCCCCAGGTCAACGGCGCCGGACGCGACACCCTCGACTACGCCGGGATCGTCGCCGAGCGCGAGCTGGCCTCCGCTGTCGACAACCCCGTCGTCCTCCCCGACGGCAGGGTCGAGTCCAACGGGAACTTCCACGGCGCCCCCGTCGCCTACGTACTCGACTTCCTGGCGATCGTCGCGGCCGACCTCGGTTCGATCACCGAGCGCCGCACCGACCGGCTGCTGGACAAGAGCCGTTCGCACGGACTGCCGCCGTTCCTCGCCGACGACGCCGGTGTGGACTCGGGCCTGATGATCGCCCAGTACACCCAGGCCGCCCTGGTCAGCGAGATGAAGCGGCTCGCCGTCCCCGCGTCGGCCGACTCGATCCCGTCCTCCGCGATGCAGGAGGACCACGTCTCCATGGGCTGGTCGGCGGCGCGCAAGCTCCGTACCGCCGTCGACAACCTCGCCCGGATCGTCGCCGTCGAGCTGTACGCGGCGACCCGCGCCATCGAACTGCGCGCCGCCGAGGGCCTCACCCCCGCGCCCGCCTCGCAGGCCGCCATCGACGCGCTGCGTGCGGCAGGTGTCGAGGGGCCGGGCCCGGACCGCTTCCTGTCGCCGGACCTGGCCGCGGCGGACGCGTTCGTACGTGCCGGGAAGCTGGTCGCGGCCGTCGAGCCGGTCACCGGACCGCTGGCCTAGGGTTCAGGCGGACAGGGCGTCGGCGCGGCGTACCGAGTAGGTGACGAACGCTGCGCCGATGCCCAGGAACGCCGTGCCGCCGATCAGATACGGGGTGGTGTCGCCCCCGGCCCCCGTGTCGGCGAGCCTCGGGCCGGTCGCGGTGTCCACGGCGGTGACCTGCGGGCTCTGTGCGCCCGGTGCGCCGGCCGACTCGTCCGTCGCCTTGGCGGATGGGACGAACCACAGGGCGGCCAGCAGAGTGCCCGCGGCGGTGGCGGTCAGAAGCGGGCGGCGAGCAGCGGCCACGGAATCGATCCCCCTTGTCACAGCCGTGAGTTAGGCCTGTACGCCGATGCTAGTGAAAGCAGCGGGTCGCAGGAAAGTCGCGAGGGCGGGGAGCTTACGCTCCGGCACATGAGTACTTCTGAGACATCACGGTTTGTTCGACTTCAGGTCGAAATGGTGCTGGAGATCACGGACCCCGCCGCCCTCAGCGGTACCGCGCTGGAGTCCATCGCCGCCGAGTACGGGGAGCCCGGCGGCGAGTCCGCCGAGGAACGCAGGCAGGCCGAGGCGGCCGTACGGGAGGACGGCGCGGAGGCCCTCGCCTCCCTCATCGATCCGTTCGACCTGGTCAGCGAGGTGCCGGGGGTCGAGCTCGCCCAGGCGTCCTGGAGCAGCGAGACCGTCGACTACGACCCGGACGACGTGGACGACTGGGACCTCGACGACGACGGCGAGGACGAAGGGGACGACGAAGGAGGCGGCGGCGACATCCCGCACAATGGTGAGGACGACGGCGAGCACAGCGGCGTGAGCGGCGGTGCGGAGCGGCGGGTCTAGCAGGCGATGAGCCACGGCCCCGGCCCGCTTTCCGCGGGCCGGG
>NZ_JBEOVN010000201.1:0-12928 GCF_040295565.1 Streptomyces sp. NPDC002785
CGGCGCCCCCGGACAGGGGAAGCCCGCTACGCCGTCCCCCGCGTCGCAGGCGCCCGTCGGCATCGCCCGGCAGCCGCCGCGGCCAGGCGGCCCAGGGCCTCTTCCTTGCCGCAGGGGTACGCGCCCAGGGCCGTCTGGCGGGCCACAATGCGGCGTTCGGCGCGCATCAGGCGCCAGCCGCGGCGGAGCAGGAAGGGCACCGACTTGCGGCCCTCGCGCAGGTCGCGCAGCAGGCGGCGGCGGAAGGTGGTCGAGGGGTGGCCGCGCAGGCACAGGGCGTCCGCGAGTATGCCCAGCTCCTGGCACCGTTCGACTATGTCCGCCGCGAAGATCCCCTCGGCCACGAACAGCGGTGTGCGCTCGATGTGGAGGGCCTCCCGGTCGACCCGGGAGCTCGTGCCGATGTCGTACACCGGGACGTTCGTACGCCCCGTGCGGCACAGCTCCGTGATCGCGGCGACCGCCGCATCGGCGTCCCAGGACTGCGCGGAGTCCCAGTCGATGTCCGTACTGCCGGGAACGAGCGGCAGTGTGGGGTCGTGGCCCTCCTTGTAGAAGTCGTCCAGGCGCAGCACCGGCAGGTCGGTGCGTGCGGCGAGGGAGGACTTGCCGGAGCCGGAGGGGCCCGCGAGCAGCACGACGCGGGTCGGGATCGGTTGGGAACTCACAGGACACGAGTGTGAGGCATCGACCCGCGCAGGGGATCCCCCGGAGGCCGTGTTGGTATCGAGCATCACACCTCAACTACTCTACGCACTCGGATGGTTACTCGATCGGCTCGATCAGGTGGGAATTCCATGGCACGTCACGCACTTTCCAAGTCCCGGCGCCGCGCCCTGCTGCGGGCAGGTCTGACCGTCACCGCGGTGGGTGCCGCACTCGGCGCCGGCGGTGCGGCGGCCCAGGCTGCGCCGCTGCCCCACGCGCCGGCCGCGGGCCTCGACCACAGCCTCGGCGGGGTCGGTGAGGTGACCGGGAGCGCGGTGACCGGGGCGCTCGGGCACTCGCTCAAGGACGACATCGCACCGGTGGCGCGTCCGCGCCTCGACCCGCTGGCCGGTACGGGCGTGAACCCGCTGAACAACGCGGTGGAGACGCAGGTCGCCGATTTCAAGCCGATCTCCACGGCCGACGTCACCGGCCCGGTGACCCGCGGGGGCGCACCGAAGGAACTGCCGGTGGTGGGGCAGGCGGCAGCGGCGCTGCACGGCTGACACGGGCAGGGGCACGGACAACGCCCGCTCCTTCGGGATTCCCGGAGGAGCGGGCGCCGTTGTCACGCGGTCAGTACGAGGATCCCGAGGCGCCCAGCGCGCCCGTCGGGTGCCAGACCGTCTTCGTCTCCAGGAAGGCCGTCAGGCGGTCGGTGCCCGGATCGGCCGACCAGTCGAACGCGCCGTCTTCATCCACAGCAGAGGAAGGGGCAGCGCTCTGCGCTTCCTTCTCCGGGCGGTGGCGGGAGACGGGAGGGCGCAGAACCCGCTTCAGGTTGTCCGCCGCCGCGATCTCCAGCTCCTTCGCCAGAGCGGCGTCCGCGCCCGTGAGATCGATGGCATTCACGTCCTGGTGGGACGCGAGCGGTGCCGCGATCTCCGCCGTCTTCCCGGACAGGATGTTCACCACGCCGCCCGGCAGGTCGGAGGTGGCCAGCACCTCGCCCAGGGACAGCGCCGGCAGCGGAGCGTCGGCGGACGCGATGACGACCGCCGTGTTGCCGGTCGCGATCACCGGGGCGATCACCGAGACCAGGCCCAGGAACGAGGACTCCTGGGGCGCCAGCACCGCGACCACACCGGTCGGCTCGGGCGTGGACAGGTTGAAGAAGGGGCCCGCGACCGGGTTCGCCCCGCCCACGACCTGGCCGATCTTGTCGGTCCAGCCCGCGTACCAGACCCAGCGGTCGATCGCCGCGTCCACGACGGCCGCCGCCTTTGACTTCGACAGGCCCTCGGCGTCCGCCACTTCCCGTACGAACTGGTCCTTGCGGCCCTCCAGCATCTCCGCGATGCGGTAGAGGATCTGGCCGCGGTTGTACGCCGTCGCGCCCGACCAGCCGCCGAACGCCTTGCGGGCGGCCACGACCGCGTCACGCGCGTCCTTGCGGGAGGACTGGGGGGCGTTCGCCAGCCACTCGCCCTTGCCCGCCGCGCCAGCGGCTGATGTCTTCGCCGTCACCTCGTACACCCGGCCGCTCTCGGAGCGGGGGAACTTGCCCCCGACGTACAGCTTGTAGGTCTTCAGTACAGTCAAGCGGTCAGACATCGAGGTACGCCTCCAGGCCGTGACGACCGCCTTCGCGGCCGAAGCCCGACTCCTTGTAGCCGCCGAAGGGCGAGGTCGGGTCGAACTTGTTGAACGTGTTGGCCCAGACGACGCCCGCCCGGAGCTTGTTCGCCACCGCGAGGATGCGGGAGCCCTTCTCCGTCCAAATGCCGGCCGAGAGGCCGTACTGGCTGTTGTTGGCCTTGGCGACGGCCTCGTCGGGCGTACGGAACGACAGCACCGACAGCACCGGGCCGAAGATCTCGTCGCGGGCGATGGTGTGCGCCTGGGTGACGTTCGTGAACAGCGTCGGGGCGAACCAGTAGCCGGAGGAGGGGAGTTCGCAGGGGGCCGACCAGCGTTCGGCGCCCTCCGCCTCGCCCGTCTCGACGAGCGCGGTGATCCGGGCGAGCTGCTCCGCGGAGTTGATCGCGCCGATGTCGGTGTTCTTGTCCAGCGGGTCGCCGAGCCGGAGCGTGGACAGCCGGCGCTTGAGGGCGTCCAGCAGCTCGTCCTGGATCGACTCCTGTACGAGCAGGCGCGAGCCCGCGCAGCAGACCTGGCCCTGGTTGAAGAAGATGCCGGTGACGATGCCCTCGACGGCCTGGTCGATCGGGGCGTCGTCGAAGACGATGTTGGCGCCCTTGCCGCCCAGTTCCAGGGTGACCTTCTTGTCCGTACCGGCGATCTGGCGGGCGATGGCCTTGCCGACCGCGGTCGAGCCGGTGAAGGCGACCTTGTTGACGTCCCCGTGCTCGACTAGGGCGGCGCCCGCGTCCCCGTACCCGGTGAGGATGTTCACGACACCCTTCGGCAGGCCCGCCTGGCGGCAGATGTCCGCGAAGAAGAGTGCGGAGAGCGGGGTCGTCTCGGCGGGCTTGAGGACCACCGTGTTGCCGGTGGCGAGCGCCGGGGCGATCTTCCAGGCCAGCATCAGCAGCGGGAAGTTCCACGGGATGATCTGGCCCGCGACGCCGAGGGGGCGGGGGTTCGCGCCGTAGCCGGCGTGGTCGAGCTTGTCGGCCCAGCCCGCGTAGTAGAAGAAGTGCGCCGCGACCAGGGGGAGGTCCGCGTCGCGCGTCTCCTTGATCGGCTTGCCGTTGTCGAGGGTTTCGAGAACGGCGAGCTCGCGGCTGCGCTCCTGGATGATCCGGGCGATCCGGAAGAGGTACTTGGCGCGCTCGGAACCGGGCAGCGCCGACCACTTCTCGAACGCCTTGCGGGCCGCCTTCACGGCCCGGTCGACGTCCGCGGCGCCGGCCTGCGCGACCTCGGAGAGCACCTCTTCACTGCTCGGCGAGACCGTCTTGAAGACCTTGCCGTCGGCCGCGTCGGTGAACTCACCGTCGATGAACAGGCCGTACGAGGGCGCGATGTCGACGACCGAGCGCGACTCGGGGGCGGGGGAGTACTCGAATGCAGATGCCATGGGGATCAGTCCACCGTCACGTAATCGGGGCCGGAGTAACGGCCGGTGCTGAGCTTCTGGCGCTGCATCAGCAGATCGTTCAGCAGGCTGGAGGCGCCGAAGCGGAACCAGTGGTTGTCCAGCCAGTCCTCGCCCGCGGTCTCGTTCACCAGCACCAGGAACTTGATCGCGTCCTTGGACGTACGGATGCCACCGGCCGGCTTCACGCCGATCTGCACGCCGGTCTGCGCCCGGAAGTCGCGCACGGCCTCCAGCATCAGCAGGGTGTTCGCGGGCGTGGCGTTGGTGGCGACCTTGCCGGTCGACGTCTTGATGAAGTCGGCGCCCGCCAGCATGCCGAGCCAGGAGGCGCGGCGGATGTTGTCGTACGTGGACAGCTCGCCGGTCTCGAAGATCACCTTCAGCCGGGCGGAGCCGCACTCCGCCTTCACGGCGAGGATCTCCTCGTACACCTTGAGGTACCGGCCGGAGAGGAAGGCGCCCCGGTCGATCACCATGTCGATCTCATCGGCCCCGGCGGCCACGGCGTCGCGGACATCCGCGAGCTTGACGTCGAGCGCGGCGCGGCCGGCGGGGAAGGCCGTCGCCACGGACGCCACCTTCACGCCGGAACCGGCCAGCGCGGCGACAGCGGTCGCAGCCATGTCGGGGTAGACGCAGACCGCCGCGGTGCGCGGGGTCGTGCGGTCGGTCGGGTCGGGATTGACGGCCTTGGCGGCGAGAGCCCGGACCTTGCCCGGGGTGTCCGCGCCTTCCAGCGTCGTCAGGTCGATCATCGAGATGGCCAGGTCGATGGCGTACGCCTTGGCTGTCGTCTTGATCGAACGGGTTCCGAGGGACGCGGCGCGTGCTTCGAGGCCGACGGCGTCGACGCCGGGCAGCCCGTGCAGGAAGCGGCGCAGCGCACCGTCGGACGCGGTCGCGTCGGAGAGGGGGGTACCTCCCTGCTCGAACGCAGCTGAGAGCTTGGGGGAGGGAGCAGTGGTGGGCATGGTCACCAGAGGAGCATATCTACGCGCGTAGCGGCCTGTACAGGGGGCCTGCTCGTCCGTGCGTCGCACGGTCCCGGGGCCACCGCCCCGGCACCCCTTGCACACGTCAGGCAGAATCGGGCCCATGACGAGCCCCACACCGCCTGCCGAGCCGACCTACGCCGACCGGACCTTCCGGTCGCCCGCCGGGATCGCCGGGGGTGTCCTGCTGCTTCTCCTCATCGGCTGGATCGGCGGGGACGCCGTGTTCCGGGGCGACGGCCGGGTGCCGTGGCTGGCGCTGGCCGGGCTGCTGACCGTGGTGCCGCTGGTCGTCGCGTTCACGCTGCGGCCCGTCGTCCTGGCCAATGAGCAGCGCATCAAGATCCGTAACCCGTTCCGGACGATCACCATGCCGTGGACCGCGGTCGCGGATCTGCGGGCCGGGTATTCGAGCGAGCTGTTCACCGAGGGCGGCACCAAGTACCAGCTGTGGGCGGTACCGGTGTCGCTGCGGCAGCGGAAGAAGGCGGCCCGGCAGCAGTCCCGGCGGTCGCTGGACGATCCGTACGACCGCACTTCCGTGCAGGCGGACGTCCGTGACACCAAGTCCCGGATGGCAGCGGCCGACCAGACCATGGCGGACCTGCGGGAGCTGGTGGAGCGGGCGAAGACGGGAGCGGGGAAATCCGCCGAATCCTCGGCGTCCTCGGTCTCGGTGCACTGGGCGTACGAGGTGATCGCGCCGGCGGTGGTGGGTGCCGTGCTGCTGGCGGTGCTGCTCGCGACCGGTTGAGGCGCGCCGGCAAGTCGGCCCGGCCCGCCGGGAACCCCCGGCGGCCCGGCGCGCGCCCGTGTCCGCACCCGCGACCCCGCCCACAGCACCCGCCGCCGCACCGCCCCCGTCACGCACCCGAGATGTTGGCGCGCGAGGCCGCAGGGAGCAGGACCGGCCATGGCCGCGCGGGCCTGCTTGATCTCCCCACCTCAAGACTCGCGCGGCCATCCCCATGGCACGGCCGTCCCGCGGTCAATCGCGGGTCAGGCCGCAAGCCGTCCGGGCAGACGTGTTCATGCGGGGCCTTTCCTGTGATCCCGGCTGCTCCTTCGGTGACGTGCCGGTAATTGTTGGTCCGTCAGGCCCCTTACGCACGTGCGCCCTGGCCGAGCGTCCGGCCATGCCCCCGGCAGGGGCCCCGGCCGTCAGATCCCGGCCGCCGCCGCCAGGTCGCGCTTGATTCCGGTCAGCAGCTCCGCACTCTTCGCTCGGGCCGCCGGCAGCTCGTCCGCCGAGCCGACCGGAACCACGACCTCCAGGTAGCACTTGAGCTTCGGCTCGGTGCCGCTCGGGCGGACGATCACCCGGGCGCCCTGGAGGTGGTAGCGCAGTCCGTCGGTGGGCGGCAGCTGTTCGGTGCCTTCCGACAGGTCCTCGGCCGAGGTGACGGCAAGGCCGGCGAGCACGGTCGGGGGCTGTTCGCGCAACCGCCGCATGGCGTCCGCGATGACCGACAGGTCCTCCACCCGGACCGACAGCTGACCGGTGGCGTGCAGCCCGTGGTCGACCGCGATGTCGTCGAGGAGATCGAGGAGCGTACGCCCCCGCTCCTTGAGTACGGAGGCGAGCTCGGCGACGAGCAGGGCGGCCGTGATGCCGTCCTTGTCGCGTACGCCGTCCGGGTCGACGCAGTAGCCGAGCGCTTCCTCGTACCCGTACCGCAGTCCGTCCACGCGGGCGATCCACTTGAAGCCGGTCAGCGTCTCCTCGTGGCCGAGCCCCGCCTTCTGGGCGATCCGGCCGAGCAGCGAGGACGACACGATCGACTCGGCGAAGACACCGCTCACGCCGCGGGCGACCAGATGGGCGGCGAGCAGCGCGCCGACCTCGTCGCCGCTCAGCATCCGCCAGCCGCCGTCGGCGGCGGGGTCCGGGACGGCGACGGCGCAGCGGTCGGCGTCCGGGTCGTTGGCGATGACGAGGTCGGGGTCCGTACGGCGTGCGGTGGCGAAGGCGAGATCCATCGCGCCGGGCTCTTCCGGATTGGGGAAGGCGACGGTGGGGAACGCCGGGTCGGGCTCCGCCTGCTCGGCGACGAGCACGGGCTCCGGGAACCCGGCCCGTGCGAACGCGGCGGTCAGCACGGAGGTGCCGACGCCGTGCATCGCGGTGTACACGGTCCGGGCGGTACGCGGCGATCCGGCGGCGAGCACGGCGTCCGTACGGGCGAGGTAGGCGTCCAGGACCTCCTCGCCGAGGACCTCCCAGCCGTCGTCGGGGCGGGCCACGCCGTCGAGCGGGCCGACCGCGGCGATCGCGGCGGCGATCTCGCCGTCCGCCGGGGGGACGATCTGCGAGCCGTCGCCGAGATAGACCTTGTAGCCGTTGTCGCGCGGCGGATTGTGGCTGGCGGTCACCTCGACGCCCGCGACGGCGCCCAGGTGCCGTATGGCGTATGCCAGGACGGGGGTGGGGAGCGGGCGGGGGAGCACCGCGGCGCGCAGGCCCGCGCCGGTCATCACGGCCGCGGTGTCGCGGGCGAAGTCGGCGGACTTGTAGCGGGCGTCGTACCCGATGACGACGAGCTCGCCGGTCTGCCCCTGGGCCTTGAGGTAGGCGGCGAGTCCGGCGGCGGCGCGGATGACGACGGCGCGGTTCATCCGCATCGGCCCGGCCCCCAGCTCACCGCGGAGCCCGGCCGTGCCGAACTGCAGCGTGCCGGCGAACCGGGCGGCGAGCTCGTCGAGGCCCTCGGCGGCGATGAGCTCGGCGAGCTCGTCGCGGGTCTCGGGGTCGGGGTCCTCCGCGAGCCACGTCCTGGCCTGCGCGATGAGCTCCTGCTGCACGGTGTCCGCCTTTCTGCGGGGTGGGTGGGGGAGTGGAGTGTGGGTGGGCGGGGGCTCGCGGACCAGGTGGGTGCGAGCGGGTGGGCCGCTGCGCGGGGCTCTTCCCTACCCGCCCCTTCCCTAATCGCGGGCGTTGCCCCCGGACCCCCGCTCCTCAATCGCCGGAGGGGCTTGATCTCGCCTCCGGCTCAGATCCGCTCAAGCACCCGCGCCAGCAACGCCCCCATCCGGGTGGCGGAATCCCGCCCCGCCTGCAGCACCTCTTCGTGGTTGAGCGGCTCCCCGCTCAGTCCCGCCGCCAGGTTCGTGACCAGCGAGATGCCCAGCACCTCGGCCCCCGCCTCCCGTGCGGCGATCGCCTCCAGCACGGTGGACATGCCGACCAGGTCGCCGCCCATGACACGGACCATGTTGATCTCGGCCGGGGTCTCGTAGTGCGGACCGGGGAACTGCACGTACACACCCTCTTCGAGGGTCTCGTCGACCTCCTTGCACAGCGCGCGCAGCCGCGGCGAGTACAGGTCGGTCAGGTCGACGAAGTTGGCGCCGACGATGGGGGACGCCGCGGTCAGGTTGATGTGGTCGCTGATCAGGACCGGCTGCCCGGGACGCATGCCCTCGCGCAGGCCGCCGCAGCCGTTCGTCAGGACGACGGTCTTGCAGCCGGCGGCGACGGCGGTACGGACCCCGTGCGCGACGGCGGCGACGCCACGGCCCTCGTAGAAGTGCGTGCGGCCCAGGAAGACCAGGGCACGCTTCTCGCCGATCAGGTACGAGCGGATCGTGCCGCCGTGCCCCTGTACGGCGGGCGCCGGGAAACCGGGCAGCTCGGTCACCGGGAACTCGGCCTCCGGGGTGCCGAGCGCATCGCCCGCAGGGGCCCAGCCGGAACCCATCACGAGCGCGACGTCGTGGGTATCGGCACCGGTCAGCTCGCGCAGGCGGGCGGCGGCGTCGGCGGCGGCGGCGTGCGGGTCGCCCTGGATGTTGTCCGGAATAACTGATGCGTTCACGCGGATGAGGGTAACCGGTGATTCCCTACGCGCGTAGATGCCCATGCCTGGAGTCTACGTACGCTTCCTCGTACATTCACACAAAAGCGCTGGTCCGCCGGGTCAGCAGGGGCGCTTGCGCAGTTCCATCACATAGTCGTGCGGCGCGCCCGCGGATTCCGCGGCGTCCGCGATCTCGCCCAGATAGCGGGCGGACGGCAGCCCGCCCTCGTACCCGTTCAGCACATACATCCAGGCCGGCTCCTCGCCGTCCAGGGTGTGCACGCGCACCCGCATCCGCCGGTATATGTCGAGGCCGACGCCCTCCCACCGGTCCATGGAGTCCTCGTCCATCGGCGCCAGGTCGTACAGCGCCACGAAGACCTGGGAACGCGGGGCCTCCACCACCGTGGCGAGCGCGCCTTCCCAGCCCATCTGCTCCCCGCCGAAGGTCAGCCGCCAGCCGTTGAGCCAGCCGGTGCCGCGCAGCGGGGAATGTGGTGCGCGGCGCGTCATCAGCCGCGCGTCGAGGTTGCCGGCGTACGCGGCGTAGAGCGACATGAGTCGAGGGTACGGGAGGTGGTGGGCGGAACGTCGATTCCTGTGAGGAAGCCCCCTTACGGGGTTCCGTACGCGGTTTTGCCCGCCGTCCCGGAACCCCGCAGCGTACGCCCCGGCGCACGTATGGAGGGCCCCGGGGCGAAGCACCTTGGCGCGTGCGGGACAATGAAGTACGTACTGCATTCCCCGGGGCGACCCCCCGGACCCCCGGCCGGGGCAGCAGACGGCCGCGGGATGACACACGCGAGGCGGACTTTTCGTGACCCGGATCGTGATCATCGGCGGCGGACCCGGCGGGTACGAGGCGGCATTGGTGGGCGCCCAGCTCGGCGCGGAGGTGACCGTCGTCGACTGCGACGGCCTCGGCGGCGCGTCCGTGCTCACCGACTGCGTGCCCTCGAAGACCCTGATCGCGACGGCAGAGGTGATGACCACCTTCGACTCTTCGTACGAGGAGCTGGGCATCATCGTCGCGGACGACACCCCGCACATGGAGCAGGCGGCCCGCGTCGTCGGCGTCGACCTCGGCAAGGTCAACCGACGAGTGAAGCGCCTGGCGCTCGCCCAGTCCCACGACATCACCGCCTCGGTCACCCGTGCGGGGGCGCGCGTGATGCGCGGCCGGGGCAGGCTGGAAGGCCTCCAGGCCGCCGACGGCTCCCGCACGGTCGTCGTGACCGCGGCCGACGGCACGCAGGAGACGCTCACCGCCGACGCCGTTCTGATCGCGACCGGCGGCCATCCCCGCGAGATCCCCGACGCGCTCCCCGACGGCGAACGCATTCTGAACTGGACCCAGGTCTACGACCTCGACGAGCTCCCCGAGGAGCTCATCGTGGTCGGCTCCGGCGTGACGGGTGCCGAGTTCGCGGGCGCCTACCAGGCGCTCGGCTCGCGCGTCACCCTCGTCTCGTCCCGTGACCGGGTGCTGCCGGGGGAGGACCCGGACGCGGCCGCCGTCCTGGAGGACGTCTTCCGGCGCCGCGGCATGAACGTCATGGCCCGCTCGCGCGCCCAGGCGGCGAAGCGGGTGGGCGACCGGGTCGAGGTCACTCTCGCCGACGGCCGGGTCATCTCGGGCTCGCACTGCCTGATGGCGGTCGGCGCGATCCCGAACAGCGCGGGCATGGGCCTGGAGGAGGCCGGGGTCCGGCTCAAGGAGTCCGGCCACATCTGGACCGACAAGGTCTCCCGCACCAGCGCCCCCGGCGTGTACGCGGCCGGTGACGTCACCGGGATCTTCGCCCTCGCCTCGGTCGCCGCCATGCAGGGCCGGATCGCGATGTACCACTTCCTCGGTGACGCGGTGACCCCGCTGAACCTGAAGACGGTCTCCTCGAACGTCTTCACCGACCCCGAGATCGCCACCGTCGGCTACAGCCAGGCCGACGTCGACTCCGGCAAGATCGACGCCCGGGTGGTCAAGCTGCCGCTGCTGCGCAACCCGCGCGCCAAGATGCAGGGCATACGCGACGGCTTCGTCAAGATCTTCTGCCGGCCCGGCACCGGAATCGTGGTCGGCGGCTGTGTCGTGGCGCCGCGGGCGAGCGAGCTGATCCACCCCATCTCGCTCGCGGTCGACAACAATCTGACGGTGGAACAGATCGCAAACGCTTTCACCGTATATCCGTCCCTGTCGGGATCGATCGCGGAAGTGGCCCGTCAGTTGCACACCCGTAAGCTCACGGGCGAGGCGTAAGCGCCCTCGGAAACCCGGCAATCCCCGGCAATCCCCGGCGACTCACGTGGTCGGGTGGCCGCCTGACGATCAGTACGGAACAACAACGGGGCCGCTTATACCACTTGGCGGCCCCTTGTATGTACAACTTCTGTTATTCGACGCAATCCGCTGAAAACACTCGTGCGGTCACGTTACTGTCAGTTTCGTGTTCGCTGCAGAACGTCGTCAGTTGATCCTCGAAATGGTGCGTGCCAACGGGGCGGTATCGCTCCGTGAGCTCGCCCGCGTCGTCCAGACCTCCGAAGTGACCGTACGGCGGGACGTGCGGGCGCTGGAGGCAGAAGGACTCCTCGACCGCCGGCACGGCGGTGCGGTTTTGCCGGGCGGTTTTACGCGGGAGTCCGGCTTTCCGCAGAAATCCCATCTCGCCACCGCCGAGAAGACGGCCATCGCCGACCTGGCCGCCGGTCTCGTCGAAGAGGGCGAGGCCATCGTCGTCGGTGCCGGTACGACCACGCAGGAGCTGGCCCGTCGGCTCGCGCGGATCCCCGGTCTGACCGTCGTCACCAACTCGCTGCTGGTCGCCCAGGCGTTGGCCCATGCCAACCGGGTGGAAGTGGTGATGACCGGCGGCACCTTGCGCGGCTCCAACTACGCCCTGGTGGGCAGCGGGGCCGAGCAGTCCCTCCAGGGCCTGCGGGTCTCGCGGGCGTTCCTCTCCGGGAGCGGGCTCACCGCGGAACGCGGCCTCTCCACGTCCAACATGCTCTCCGCGAGCGTGGACCGGGCCCTGGTGCAGGCCGCGGCGGAGGTGGTGGTCCTGGCGGACCACACCAAGCTCGGCTCCGACACCATGTTCCAGACGGTGCCGACGGATCTCATCACCCGTCTGGTGACGGATGAACCGCCCGGTCATGACGACCGTGCCGCCACCGAGCTGCAGGCCCTGGCCGACCAGGGGGTGCAGATCGCGGTGGCCGGCGCCGGAAGCGGCCCTGCGCCGGCCGAGGCTGTCCCGCCGGGCCGTCAGACCCGCCGGGACATGCCACTGCCCGGGCAGCGCCGTACGCGCGGGGGTGGCCCCGGGGGGCCCGGCCCGCAGCCGCTGAGGAGCGCTGCGGTGCCGGCGGAACAGGGGCAGGGGGATCGGGCGCGAGTGGCGGATCTGCGGCGCCGGTAACGACCTCCCCATCGTGGGGGAGGTCGTAAGGGGGGCGGGCAGGGGAGCAGGTCCCGCGCGGCTGCCCGGCCACGGCCACCGCACCCACCCCCTCAACCACTTTCCGCGTTCGGCCCCTTCAGTCCCTGCAGGGTCAGCATCAGCAGTCGCCCCGCCAACTCCGGATCATCCGGCGACTGCTCCGTGGCCAGTGCGATCGCGTTCGTCAGCTGCATCAAGTCGTCGATGGACACATCCGCCCGCACGGCCCCACTCGCTTGCGCGCGTGCCAGCAGCACCGCACCCGCCTCGCGCAGCGGCACATTGCACTGCGAAAGTGCCGAAGTCTCGTCCCGTGACGTCGATATGAGCGCCTGGGCGAGCCCGCGGTACTCACCCGCATGGGTGATGATCGCGCCCAGCCACTCCACCAGGCCCGCGCACGGCTGCTCCGCCCCCGCGAGTTCGCGGGAACGGGTGATCAGGGAGGCGAGGGCCTCCTGGAAGACGGCGTTCATCAGCGCGTGCCGGTTCGGGAAGTGCCGGTACAGCGTGCCGATCCCCACGCCCGCACGTCGCGCGATGTCCTCCAGGGACGCATCGGTTCCGTGCTCCGCGAAGGCGGTACGGGCCTCACCCAGCAGCCGGTCGTAATTGCGGCGCGCGTCGGCACGCATGGGCCGGGCCGGCGTCTGTGCCGCGCTCATCGCCATTGCGCAGTCCTCCCTTTTTCCGCTTTTCCGCCCAGGGTCCAGGATGCCATTACGCATCCGTCCTTCCGCGCCGGTGACGGTGTACGGGGCCGCGGTCCGGGCGGCGGATCTGCCGGGCCCGGACGTAATGGCCGAGGGCTGCTCGACCGGGCTGCTCACCGCACCGGCTGCCTGGCGCCGACCCCGATCCTGCTGCTCGTCGCGAGGACGACCACCGCGCCACCCGCCGAGCAGTGACGCACGCCGCCGCCGAACGACCGGGGCCCCGGCGGGGGCCGACGGCGCCCGCGGCGAAGGCAGAGCACACGGCATAAAC
>NZ_JBEOVN010000202.1:0-12811 GCF_040295565.1 Streptomyces sp. NPDC002785
ACGGATATTTCCTGGGTGCGGCCATGGTCGATGTTCCTCTCATGATTCCCATCTGACCCTCTGTCAACATCCTCCGCATCTCGGGGGAACCTCAGATGACTGACATCACGAAACATCGCCTCAGGTGAGGAAGCACCAGTGGCAGATCGACGCTTTTACCTGCGTGACGGCATCGAAGAAGCTGTCGGCCGTCCCACAGCACTTCCGCCCACGCCGGGTCCCCCGGCTCGCCCCGACAAGAAGGTGCACATGTCCGCCTCATCCGATCTCCAAAGCTCGCGCCGGCCCGCGACCGAAACGGCTCCTCACGGCGTGCCGGGTTGGCTGGTCGCGCTCCTCGCCGTCTCCACCGGCATGACGGTCGCCAACCTCTACTACGCCCAACCTCTGCTGTCCTCGCTGAGCGATGTCTTCCACACCAGCACGGCCACCGCCGGGGCACTGATCACACTCACCCAGGTCGGCTACGTGATCGGCATGCTCTTCCTGGTCCCGCTCGGCGACCGGCTTGAGAAGCGCAACCTGATCACCATCCTGCTGACGGTCACCACCCTCGCCCTCGTTGCGGCCGGACTCGCTACCAGCTTCCCGATGCTGCTGATCGCCTCACTCGTCAGCGGGGCCACCTCGGTCGTCGCCCAGATCCTTGTGCCGTTCGCCGCCAGCCTCGCGCCCGACCACGCCCGCGGCCGCATCGTCGGCCGGGTGATGAGCGGGCTGCTCACGGGCATTCTGCTCTCCCGCACGTTGAGCAGCCTCGTCTCCGACCTCGCCGGCTGGCGCGCCGTCTTCCTCGGTTCTGCCGCTCTGATGGCTGTACTCGCCGTGGCCCTGCGCGCGGCCCTGCCGCAGCACGCGCCGACCACCACCATCCCGTACCACCACGTGCTGCGCTCCACCGTCCGGCTGGTGCGCACACACCCGGTACTACTGCGCCGTGGCCTCTACCAGGCGGCGATGTTCGGCGCCTTCAGTGCCTTCTGGACCACGGTCTCCTTCGTCCTGACCGGCCCCCGCTTCCACTACTCCCCGGTCGGGGTCGGCGTGTTCGCCCTCGTCGGCGCGGCCGGAGCGGCCATCGCCCCGTTCGCCGGGCACTGGGCCGACCGTGGGCTCGTACGCCCCATGACCGGCATCGCCTTCGTGGTCGCCATCCTGGCCTTCGCGCTCGCCGGGTTCGGCGGACACAGCATCGTACTGATCGGCCTGGCCGCGATCCTCGTCGACATGGCAGTACAGACCACCCTGATTCTCGGCCAGCACACCGTGTACCAACTCGACCCCGCCGCCCGCGCCCGCCTCAACAGCGCCTTCATCGCCACGTTCTTCGCGGGCGGAGCGGTCGGCTCCGAACTCGGCTCCGTCGTCTACCACTCCGGGGGCTGGACCGCTCTCACCGCCCTCGGCGCCGCCCTGCCCCTCGTCGCCCTCATCTACTGGACCACCGAACGTCGGCAGGGGTCGGCAGCGAAGCCGAGCACAGCAAGCCTGCCTGGGCACTGAACGGGTTACGCTCAGTTCACGCTCAGCTTCTCCCTCAGCTGGCCGCGAGAGGTGATCCCGAGCTTCGGAAAGATGCGGTACAGGTGCGCGCCGATCGTTCTCGGTGACAGATACAGTTGTCGGCCTATCTCCTTGTTGGAGAGGCCTTCCGCTGCGAACTGGGCGATCTGGAGCTCCTGAGGCGTGAGCAGGTCCCAGCCGGTAAGGCTTTGACGCTTGCTGCCCTCGCCCGCCGAGCGGAGTTCCTGGCAGGCCCGTTCGCGCCATGGCTCCACACCGAGGGCCGCGAAGGAGTCTCGGGCGATCCGCAGCGGAGTGCGGGCTTCCATCACGCGGCGACGCCGTCGGAGCCAGGCGCCGTAGGCGAGCATGAGTCGAGCGCGAGCAAAGGGCGCACGGGACATGTCCAGATCGAGCGCCGACCGGAAGCGCTCTTCGGCATGCTCGTCGTCGGCCAGCAGCGCATGAGCGAATCCCAGGTTTACCCGTATCAGTTGGGCCTCGCTCGCCCCGGCGGACGTGACGAGCTGTTGCAACGCGGCCTTCGCCATGGCTCGTTGTTCATCGCCCGTGGCAGCCTCCGCCAACTCCGCGATGGCCATGGTCTGCAGGAAAGGATGGTAAGCTGGGTCGGCCGGGTCGAAGACCCGCCAGACGCAGGAGAACGCCTCGGCGTGGTTGTCGGCGGCGAGGCCGATGAGGCCACGCGTGATCTGGATGAACGCAAGATTGGAGAGGTTGGCCACGGACAGCCCTTGACGCTCCGCCTCGCCGATGACAGCGCGCGCCGTGTCCAGATCTCCGCGCAATGCGGCGAACTGCGCCTTCGCGATCCGCGCACCGGTCAGCCAGCGCGGTTGGGCGTTCTCATCGGCCAGACGCATGGCCTCGGCCACGGCCGGGAGTCCGGTCTCCCAGTCGACGGTGTGCACGGTGCTGAAGGCGAGGGACACCAGAGTCTGGGCCAGCAGGCCCAGACGGCCCTGGCCACGCAGGCCGGCCGCCGCGTGTCGGAGAAACCCGGTGGCGTGGTCGTACGCGTTCATCATCGTGGCCGCCGTGCCCAGAGTGGCGGCGGCCAGAATGTCGTACCCGCCCTCACGTTCGAGGCGCTGCAGGCGGTCGAGTAGCGTCGCCGCCCGTTCCACCGGGGCGGCCCCCGCCAGTGTGTACACCAGGTCCGGGTGGAGTTCCGAAACGGGTAGCCGCTCGGCCGCAGCCACGACGCGTTCCCGCAGCTCCCGCCCGGGGTCCGACCACCAGCACCGCCGCGCGGCTGTGCGCAACAGCCGCAAAGCCAGTTCGGGATCGCCGGCCGCGGAAGCCTGCTCCGCTGTGGTGATCAGCAGATGGAGCCGGGGTGTGCTCGTGTCGACATCCAATTCGATCCCCTCGCGCAGCAGGAGCAGGCGTGCCCGGTCCAGCACGTCGACTACCAGCGGTTCGGCCTGCTGCAACAGGCTTGACGCGCGGTCCGTCTGGCCGAGCTCGAGGCCCAGTTCCGCGGCGCCGAGGAGGCGGGCCACTCTTGCGGAAGGAACCTCGCTCAGTGCTGTGGCGCGTTCCAACGCCGTCAAGGCCGCCGCGGCGGCGCCATGCCCTCTCGCTCTGAGAGCCACCTGGTCCAGTTGCCGCGCTACCGCTTCGTCGGGACGGCCGATGGCCGCAGCCCGGTGCCACGCCTGCCGGTCAGGCTGTCCATGAAGGGTGTGGGCGAGTGCGCCGTGGGCGGCAAGACGGTCCGCGAGCGTTGCCGAGCCCAGGACGGCGGAGCGCACCAAAGGGTGGGTGAAGCCGATACGGAACTCGTCGGCGCGCACCAGACCTGCGGCTATGGCGGGCTCCAGGGAGCGTGCGGAAATCGCCGTGCCCGTAAGTGCCGAAGCCGCGGCGAGCACCTCGGTCAGCGCACCGTCATCGGCGGCGGCGGTGATGAGCAGCGCATGGCGTGTGTCAGAAGGAAGATCGGCCAGCCGCGAGGCGAACGCGCGCTCGAGTCGGGGAGTGAGGGGGAGTGCCGGCGATACCACGGACTCGGAGGGCACCCCGTCCGCCAGGGTGATCGGGAGCTCAATCAGCGCCAGGGGGTTGCCGGCAGACATCTCCGCCACAAGGCGGCGCACCCCTGGGTCGAGACCGGGATTGCGGGCGTCCAGGAGAGCGTCGGCCGCGGTCGGCTCCAAAGGCTTGAGGTGCAGCTCGTGGATGTCGGGGGTGCCCGGCCACGCCGTGCGGTCTTCGCGGAGGGCAAGGAGCAGGCCGAGGGGCTCGGAACCCACTCGGCGTGCGATGAACCCGAGAACGTCCAGGGTCGGCATGTCGAGCCACTGGGCGTCGTCCACGACCAGCAGAACGGGGGCTTCGGCAGTCGCCTCGCCGAGCAGGCTGAGGGTGGCCAGGGCGACCATGAAGGACTGGGGCGCGGAGGCACTGCGGGACGGCTCCGCCATGCCGAAGGCGCCCAGCAGCGCTTCCGCCTGGGTGGGGGGAAGGTGCGAGATGCGATCCGTCATGGTGTGGGTCAGCTGGTGCAGCCCCGCGAACGGCAGATGGGTCTCGGTCTGTACACCCGATGCCTTGAGGGCGGTGAGTCCTGAGTTCCGGGCCCGGGTGACGGCGTGGTCCAAGAGGGAGGACTTGCCGATCCCGGGGGCTCCTCGAATCAGCAGCGCACTGCCGCGCTCGGGCAGTCCGTCGACCAATTCGTCGACAGCCGCCAGCTCCCTGTCCCGACCGAACAGTATAGTGCCCGACATTCGATGTTCCTCTGCGCCACTGTTCTGACCTGGACAGACGCAGTCTACGTGCACACAGAGAACAGCCAGAGTGCACTGAGAGTCAAATGCCCACCGGCGCATCGCCTCCTTGCAGTCGCTTCGCAGTCATCATGCCGACGACGTAAGTCATCCCGTGTTCCAAGCTGGACGCTGTGCCGAGCCAACTGTTTGTGCGGTGGTCGGTCCCGGCACGCGACCGACAGGAGGGCGCCCATGACATCTGTGATCGACACGGCCGGATTCCCGGACGGCGGGAACACGGTTCGCCGCTGGAGCCGGGCTGTCTCCATGGCCACTGTTCCGGTGACGGTTGCTTCGTACGGGACTCCGGCCACGCAAGGCCGGATGACGACCCAGCCGCTGGCGCACCTGCTCTTCGTCACGACGGAGGCGGATCCGCAATGCTTCACTCGCAGCCGACGACGGATCGCCCATGACGCCGGGCGGACCGAGGGCTTCGTGGTGGTCGCCGTCATGGGGGCCACCGGTGCTGTGCTGCAGCAGGACGGAAGGACGGTCGAGCTCGCCGCCGGAACGCTTGCCCTTTGGGACACGGAGCGCCCGTGTGTGGTCGACTTCCCGCGCGGTGTGGACACAAAGGCCTGCCTGGTCCCCCGCCGCGTTCTCGGCGTACGGGACGACCAGCTGCAGCGGGTGACTGCCACCGTGATCGACGCCGACGGTCCGGTGGCCGCCCTGGTCGCACCGTTTCTCGTGACTCTGGCCGAGACAGCCGCGGACTGCCCTGAGCATGTTGCCGGTCGGCTGGCCTGCAACTTCACCGACCTGGTGGCCACCCTCATCACCGAGCGGTCCGCCGGTGACAGGGCGGGCAGGGTCGGCTCCCGATCCACCCGGACCTGGGAAGTCTGCGCCTACGTGGACCGGCACCTCGGGGATCCGGAGCTCGGACCGGATACGATCGCGGCTGCGCACAACATCTCCGTCCGGTCCCTCCACAAGCTCTTCGAAGGGGAGGGAATCACGGTCAGCCGCCTGATCCAGCGCCGTCGGCTGCAGGAATGTGCCAGGGATCTCGCCCGCGGCGACAACGGTGAAAGGACGATCTCCGGCGTGGCCCGCCGTTGGGGCTTCACCGATCCGGCCCACTTCAGCCGACTCTTCCGCACCGCGTACGGCATGTCTCCGAGCCGGTGGCGCGACACTCGCGGCGGCGCTGTGTCGTCCGACCGCTCAGCTGTGATGGACGGCCCTTCCCCGACTTCAGCGGAGAACGACCACAGGACGCCGTGCAAACTCCGACCTGCTCCGTCTGGTCAGGGGAAGCGCGACTGGAGCCCCGCGGTGACGAAGCACTCGAAGACGGTGGCCTTGACCTGCGGTGAGGTGGCCACGCACGGCGTGCCCGCCAAAAGCCGCGACCAGCGGGAGGGCGAGGTCGCCAGTCGGCATGGGCAGAGCCCGGCTTCGGCAGGCGAGTGCGGACGGGAAGGGGCATAAATGGCAGGGTCAGGCGGTTCGCTGTCCCGTAGCGGCCTGCGCGGCCGAGAGGCCGAGCTCGAAGAGATTCAGGCGCTGATCAACTCGGTGGCCCGTACCGGAAGCGGCGGGTTGGCCCTGATCCAGGGGGAACCGGGTATCGGCAAGACCACACTGCTCGCCGAAGCCGTCGCCAGGGCCAGGGCAGCGGGATTCTCAGTCGGCGTCGGCAAGGCCGACGAGCTGCATCACATCGTGCCGCTCTCGTCGTTGGCGGCCTGCGTCCTGCACGGCGATCAGCCGCTGCTGTCCGGCGATGCCTTTGCCGATCTCGCCCGCAATCACGATCAGCGGATCTGGCTGGTGGAGCGCCTGGCGGAGGCGATCGAAGCCAGAGCAGGCAGCGTGCCGGTGCTGATCGGCCTGGACGACGTGCAGTGGGCCGATCCGCTGAGCCGGTTTGCCCTGCAGCAGCTCCCGAGCCGCCTGCGGACCTCGCCGGTTCTGTGGATGCTGACCGGGCGACGGGAGCCCGCGGGCCCGGCGGAAGAGGTCGTCGCAGCCGCGACCGGCGACCTTCCGACGCTCGCTGTGTCCTTGGGGCCGCTGTCCGGCGCGGCCATCGGTCAACTGGCCGGCGACACACTCGGAGCAGTGGTTGACGAGCGGGTACGGGACTTGCTCGACGGAGCCGGCGGGAACCCGTTCCTGGCGGTCGAGATGCTTGCGGGACTGCGGACCGCCGAGGTCTCGGACGAGCTCGTGCCCTCGGGGCTCGTGGTGGGTGTGCGCGGCAGACTCAGGTCCCTGCAGCCCGGCACACTGCGCTTCCTTCAGATGGGAGCGGTGCTGGGACGCAGGTTCGGCTTCCACGACGCCGCCGCGCTCTGCGGCCAAGCGGCCGCCGCATTGATCGCGGCGCTCGAGGAAGCCGTGTGCGCCGGGCTCCTGGACGACGATGGCGATCATCTGGTCTTCCGGCATGATCTGCTGCGCCAGGCGGTCTACGTCGACATCCCGCCGTCAGCCCGGAAGGCTCTGCACCGAGAGGCTGCCCGCCGCCTTGTCGCCGCGGGCCACCGGCCGATCGACGCGGTGCCGCACATCCTCAGGGGATCCCTGCCCGGAGACGAGGAAGCCGTAGCGCTGCTGCAGCGAGCGGCTGACGACGTACTGCCGGTCACGCCGGGCCTCGCGGCCGATCTGATGACGCGGGCCCTGGAACTGGTGCCATCAGCACGGCCGCTGAGGTTCACGGTGGGTGAGCAGACGATCCTCTGCTTGACACGGGCCGGCAGGAACCGAGAGGCGCTGTCGGCGGGCGACCGGCTACTGGCCGACCGACCGCCGCTGGAGGCGTTCAGTCGGCTGCAGGCTGCCCTCGGCGGGGCGCTGTGGAACATGGATCTCGCCGGCGAATTGCGCCGCCGGGCCGAAACCGCTCTCGCCATGGGGGGCAGCGCCCCGGAGATCTGCGCGAGGCTGGCCGCCCTGCGCGCGCTGGCCTTGTCCCGGGACCATGATCTCGTCGCGGCGCGTGAGGCCGGCGAGACCGCGCTGCGTGCCGCCACCGCGAGCGGTGACCGGGAGGCACACGTCCTGGCCCTGTCAGGGCTCGGCGAGATCGCGCTGAACGCGGGTGAGAACGCGGTCGCGCTGGAGCGCTTTGCCGCGCTGAGCGCCATCGATTCCGCTTTCCTTCCCGAAGAGATCGTCGCGCGCCTGCACGTGGACGACTTCGAGTCCAGCGAACGATTGCTCCTGCAAGCAGCGGACAAGGACGGGGCGATGCGTCAGGCAATGATGCTGTGGGCGCAGGGTCAGCACGATCTGGGGCTCGGCCGGCTCGACGACGCCGATGCCGACTTCGTGACCATGGAGCGCCTCGAAGACGAGGTACAGGTACCCGTCCAGCAGGTGAACGGTCGCGTGATCCGCTCCCGGATCGCCCTGCTGCGCGGCGACCGGGAAGTGGCGCGGGAGCACCTGGTCGCAGCGCAGGAAGGACTGGCGGTCAAACCGAACCCGGGCAACACAGCCGCGGTGCGCTTCCTGGAAGCGGTCCACGCCGAGGCCGACGGGGACATCGATCTTGCCGTCGACAAGATTCGAGAAGTACAGAAGGAAGGTTTCTTCATGCGCTGGCGGCTTTTGCGGGACTGGGTCGATTTCGCGATACGCATGTCCCTGCGCGGCGCGGAGCACGAGCTCGCCGAGGACCTGGCCGCGCAGGCCGAAGCCCACGCCGAACGCAACCCTGCCGTGCCGACCGCCGCGGGCATCGCGGCGCAGGCCCTCGGGCTCGTGAAAAATGATCTCGCCATGCTCGAACACTCCGTAGAGCTGCTCAAGGCAAGCCCTCGCCCGCTGGTCCGGGCCGCCGCATACGCCGATCTCGGACAGGCACTCCTGGCAGCAGGCCGGCAAGGTCAGGCAGTGACCGCGCTGGCTCACGCCCGTGGCACGTTCGCCGAGTCGGGCGCCCACGCCGCAGCGGCACGCGTACAGCGCGCTCTGGAGGGTGCGGGAGCCAGCAGCCGCAGGGCAGCGGCCATGCAGCGCCCCGTCCAGGGATGGGGGGCCCTCACGGCCTCGGAGAAGAAGATCGCGCACCTTATCGCCCAGGGCCACACCAACCGGTCGGCCGCCGACCTGCTCGTCGTATCCCCGCACACGGTCAACACCCACCTGACGTCCGTCTTCCGCAAGCTGTTGATCAACTCCCGGGTTCAGCTCGCCAACCTGGTCACGTCCTTGCCCGAAAGCTGAGCGGACCCGTTGGTACGTTCACGTGATGTCCTGCCACACCTGAACGCGCTTGGCTGAGGCATCCCCGTTATGTTCCCCCGCCCAGTCGGAGGTCACCGGCATGCACAGATCCACCCCCGTACCGCCGACCATCGTGCTGGTGCATGGGGCGTTCACCGATGCCTCGTCGTGGGCGGGGGTCATCAGCCTCCTTCACGCCGCCGGACTGACCGTGCGCGCCCCGGCGAACCCGCTACGCGGTCTGGCACAGGACGCCGCCTACATCAGGAGCGTGGTGCGTGACATCGACGTCCCTGTCGTGCTGGTCGGCCACGACTACGGTGGCGCGGTCATCACACACGCCGCCACCGACGCCGACAACGTCGTGGCCCTGTGCTACGTCGCTGCGTTCGGCCTCGACGCGGGCGAGTGCGTCCTGGACATCACGAACCGCTTCGCCCCCACGCCGGTGGCCGAAGCGACCTTCACCGTCGCCCTCCCCGCCCGGATTCCCGGCGGCCCCGACAGCGAGCTGTACATCCGCAAGGAACGGTTCCAGCACGTGTACGCCGCCGACCTGCCGCCCGGCGTCAGGGAGGTGCTGTCCGTGGCACAACGCCCGATCGCCTGCAGCGCGCTGACCAGTAGATCGGGCCCGCCGGCATGGGCCTCCAAGCCCTCCTGGTACGCCATCGCGACCGCCGACCGGTTACTCAACCCCACTGCTCAGCGCTTCATGGCACAACGCATGGCGGCCGTCGAATACGTGCTGGACGGCTCGCACGCCGTTGTGCTGTCGCAGCCCGACGCCGTGGTGGCGATGATCCGGGAAGCCGCCGAGCAGGGTAATGATCGCGACGACGACGGCCTTCGACAAGGCTTCTGGGCAAGTGAATGAGGCGATCACGCGTCTCCGTGTACACGGGACCGCCGCCGCACCCTGCGGACGTCGATATTCCGAATGCCTCACGCCATAGGTCGACCAGGGGGCGTGTTTAATATGCATTCGAACGAACGAGGCCGGTTGGTCCACTTTGACGGAGCCCCTGAAGTCCGCCCACCCTCGCGACATCGACTCCGGTCACAGACAGTCACTCGATAAAGGCACCAGCATGCTCTCACCGGCCAGACCGCCGGCGCGGCGAATCGCCGCCCTCCTGACCGGAACCATCGCCCTGGTGCTGGCCGCCACCGGGTGCGGCGGCAGAACCGGCGCCGGGTCCGCCGCGGACAAGGTCACCTCCATCACCGCGCTCGACTACTACACCGACGAGCCCGAACACACCCAATGGGGCGAGATGCTCACCGCGTGCGGCAAGACCGCCGGTGTAAGGGTCGAGCAGACAAGCGTTCCGGGGGCATCTCTCATCCCCAAGGTCCTGCAGCAGGCGTCGTCGCGGACCCTTCCCGACCTGCTGATGCTCGACAACCCCGACCTGCAGCAGATCGCACAAACCGGCGCGCTGACCCCGCTGGACAAGTACGGCATCGACTCCAGCGGCTTCGCCAAGGGCATCCTGTCGGCGGGCACCCACCAGGGAAAGCTGTACGGACTGGCCCCCAACGTCAGCACGATCGCCCTGTTCTACAACAAGGACATGCTCGCCAAGGCCGGTGTCGCCGTACCGAGGACCTGGGACGAACTGAAGGCGGCGGCAGCCAAGCTGACCCGTCCCGGGCGCTACGGCATGGCGGTCGACGCGAACGCCACTTTTGAGGGCACCTGGCAGTTCCTGCCCTTCCTGTGGTCCAACGGCGGGGACGAGAAGCAGTTGGACACCCCGCAGGCCGCACAGGCACTCCAGCTGTGGGTCGACCTGGTGAAGAGCGGATCCATGTCGAAGTCGGTGCTGAACTGGACGCAGGCCGACGTCCACGATCAGTTCGTCGCCGGAAAGACAGCCATGATGATCAACGGCCCTTGGCGGATCCCGGCCCTGAACCAGGACAGGAACCTGCACTGGGGAGTGGCCCCCATCCCCGTCCCCCGGTCGGGGCAGACCCCGGTCACACCGCTCGGCGGTGAGGTGTGGACGGTCCCGCAGAGCCCTTCCAAGGCCCGGCAGGAGAAGGCCGCCCAGGTTCTCGCCTGCCTGAACAGCTCCTCGAACATGCTCACCCTGGCCAAGCAGCACTTCACCGTGCCCTCCCGCACCCCGGTGGCCGCCCAGTACGCCGAGCAGGTCCCCTCGATGGCTGCCTTCGTCAAGAGCGTGGAAGCGGCACGCGCCCGTACCAGTGAGCTCGGCGTCAAGTGGCCCAAGGCAGCGACAGGGATATACACCGCGATCCAGTCCGCACTGACGGGCGAGCAGACACCGGAGGAAGCCCTCAGGCATGCGCAGCAGATCGCGACCAGTAACTGATCTGTCCCCGATCCTCCGGACGGTCACCGGGCAAGACGACGGCGCCGTCGCCGCGGGGGGCCGGGCCGCGGCCCGGGCACGCTTCGGGGAGCGGCTGGCCCGGTGGATGTTCATCGTGCCCGCCGCGGCATACCTGCTGCTGTTCTTCGGCTACCCGATCGTCAAAAACATCGTGATGAGCTTCCAGAAGTACACGACCACGACGTTCTACACGGGTGCTGCGCCGTTCGTGGGGCTGCAGAACTACTCGGAGATCCTTTCGTCGGACCTGTTCCCCAAGGCCCTGCTGACCACGGTCCTGTTCACCGCCGGCTCGATCATCGGGCAGTTCGCACTCGGCCTGGCCTTCGCCCTGTTCTTCCAGCGCCGCTTCCCGCTCGGCGGCGTTCTGCGATCGCTCCTGTTGCTGCCGTGGCTGCTGCCGCTGGTCGTCTCCGGAACCACGTGGAGGTGGATGCTCGAGTCCGACACGGGAGTCGTCAACGCAGCGCTGCGCGGCCTCCACCTCTCGTCGGCCGGCATCCCCTGGCTCACCGGCACCTCACAGGCGCTGGTGTCGGTGATCCTCATCAACATCTGGGTCGGAATCCCCTTCAACACCGCGATTCTGTACGGCGGCCTGCAGAACATCCCCACGCACCTGTACGACGCGGCGAAGCTGGACGGCGCCGGCCCGCTGGCGTCGTTCCGCCATGTCACCTGGCCACTGCTGCGGCCCACGGTGAGCGTCGTGCTGGTGCTGGGCGTGGTCTACACGGTCAAAGTGCTGGACATCATCCTCGTGGTGACGGGCGGAGGGCCGGCCAACACCACGGAGACCATCGCCACCCAGTCCTACGAACTGTCCTTTCAGCAGTTCGATTTCGGGCGCGGTGCCGCAATGAGCAACGTCCTCATCGTCATCTCGCTCGCGTTCGCCATCGTCTACCTGCGCGCCAACCGACGCGCCCGGACCGTCTGAGAGGCGATCCCGTGAAGCGCGCACCGGGCCGTGGCTGGCCGTCCACCATCGTCGGGATCGCCCTGCTCGCGCTGATGCTGTTTCCCGTCTACTGGATGGTCAACGCCTCCCTCCAGCCGGCGGGCAACACACTGCAGGGAGGCTGGTTCCCCTCCCATCCGGACCTCAGCGGATACGCCACCGCGCTGCGCGACCAGGGACGCAACCTTGTCACCAGCCTCGTCGTGGCCCTCGGCAGCGTGGCGCTCAGCCTCGGGCTCGCCGCGCCGGCGGCCTACGCTCTGGCCCAGTTCCCCCTCCGCGGAACCGACCTCGTGCTTCTCGGCATCCTGGTCACACAGATGGTGCCGAGCATCGTCGTGGCCAATGCGCTCTACAGCGCCTACAACGACCTGGGACTTCTGAACTCCTACCTCGGGCTGATCCTCGCCGATTCCACCGCAGGGGTCCCCTTCGCGATCATCATCATGTGTTCGTTCATGCGGAGTATTCCCAGGGAGATCATCGAGGCCGCACGCGTGGACGGCGCCGGCAGGCTGCGCGTCTTCCGCTCCGTGGTGCTCCCGGTGAGCACAAACGCGTTGATCACTGCCGCCGTCTTCACCTTCCTCTTCACCTGGAGCGACTTCCTCTTTGCCCTCACACTGACCACCACGGAGAGGGTTCGGCCGATCACCCTGGGCGTCTACCAATACATCGGTGCCCACACGAACCAGTGGAACGCCATCATGGCCACCACAGTCATGGCGTCCATCCCCGCCGTCGTACTGCTCGTCGTCGCTCAGCGCTACGTCGCCACCGCCACGACCGACGGAGCCATCAAGTGAGGGGCAGCCCCTCTCCGTCCGGTCCGTAGCCGACCTGTGGCCTGATCTAGCGGGTTCACGCGATGTGCCGCCCCAGGGCCCGCTGGCACGGTGTCTCAGAGCCTGTCGGGTGGCCGGTTGGTTACGCTGCGATGAGGTCCTCGACGGTGCGGGCTCGTGCGGTCTTGCGGTGGGATTCATGGCTCCACC
>NZ_JBEOVN010000203.1:0-12809 GCF_040295565.1 Streptomyces sp. NPDC002785
CGAAGAACGTCACCATCGACGAGACGGTTCTGCTGCCCGGCAGCGACGCCCTCCTCGCTCCGGAGTGGGTGCCGTGGCACGATTGCCGGCGGCGTCCACTGCCAATCGTGGGCGAGGTCGTAACCCGGCTGCGACCTCAGCCCAGGTCCCCGGCGGCGGTGCGCTCCGCCAGCTTCACCAGCGTGCGGACCGCGGAACCGGTGCCGCCCTTCGGCGTGTAGCCGTACGGCGCGCCCTCGTGGAAGGCCGGGCCTGCGATGTCCAGGTGCGCCCAGGCGATGCCCTCGCCCACGAACTCCTTCAGGAACAGACCGGCGACCAGGCCGCCGCCCATTCGCTCGCCCATGTTGGCGATGTCGGCGGTCGGGGAGTCCATGCCCTTGCGCAGGTCGGTGGGGAGCGGCATCGGCCAGGAGGCCTCGCCGACCTCCTCGGCGATCTCGTGGATGGAGGTACGGAAGGCGTCGTCGTTCGCCATGATGCCGAAGGTGCGGTTGCCCAGCGCCACCATCATCGCGCCGGTCAGGGTCGCCACGTCGACGATCGCGTCCGGGTTCTCCTCCGAGGCGCGGGTGAGCGCGTCGGCGAGGACGAGCCGGCCCTCGGCGTCCGTGTTGAGAACCTCGACGGTCTTGCCGCTGTACATGCGCAGCACGTCACCGGGGCGGGTGGCGTTGCCCGACGGCATGTTCTCGGCGAGCGCCAGCCAGCCGGTGACATTGACCTGGAGGCCCAGACGGGCGGCCGCGACGACGGCCGCGAACACGGCGGCGGCGCCGCTCATGTCGCACTTCATCGTCTCGTTGTGGCCGGCAGGCTTCAGCGAGATGCCACCCGAGTCGTAGGTGATGCCCTTGCCGACCAGGGCCAGGGTCTTCTCCGCCTTCGGGTGCGTGTAGGCGAGCTTCACCAGACGCGGGCCGTGGGTCGAGCCCTGGCCGACGCCCAGCAAACCGCCGAAGCCGCCCTTGACGAGCGCCTTCTCGTCGAGGACCTGCACCTTGATGCCGTGCTCCTTGCCCGCGGCGGTGGCCACGGCGGCGAAGGACTCGGGGTACAGGTCGTTCGGCGGGGTGTTGATCAGGTCGCGGGCGCGGTTGATCTCCTCGACGACCGCGACGGCGCGCTCGGCGGCCGCCTTGAACGCCTTGTCGCGCGGCTTGGTGCCGACCAGGGCGACCTCGCCGAGCGGCAGCTTCGCGTCGTTGCCGTTCTTCTTGCCCTTGGGCGCCAGCTTGTTCTCGCCGCCCTGGTACGCGGTGAAGGCGTAGGCACCGAGGAGCGCGCCCTCGGCGATCGCCTCGGCGTCCTCGGCGGAGGCGATGGGCAGCGCGAAGCCGGCCTTCTTCGAACCGCTCAGGGCGCGGGCGGCCGAGCCCGCGGCCCGGCGCAGCGCCTCGGCGTCGTACGCGTCGTCCTTCTCCGGGACGGAGCCGAGTCCGGCCGCGATGACGACCGGGACCTTGAGACCGGCGGGTGCGGGGAGCTTGGTCACCTCGCCCTCGGCACCTGTGGCGCCCAGGGCCTCCAGGACGGTGGCGAGCTTTCCGTCGAACGCCTTGTCCACGGCCTCGGAGCCCGGTGCGAGGACCGGCCCCTTGGCGCCCTTGGCGACGCCGACGACGAGTGCGTCGGCGCGCAGCGTCGCCGCACCGGCAGTGCTGAGAGTGAGAGCAGTCACGGTGGTGAAATCTCGCTTCCGTTGAGTTCGTTGTCGGTCGAGGGGTGGGCCGACCGTGCCCGGCGCATCGTAGACGCCGCCGCAATGTGCCGGGATTGAGCCTACGCGCGCCTTTGATGCGCGATCACGGCGGCGGGCCGTCGGTGCCCGGTTGTTGCCGTCGGCGCCCCGGATCCGGGCAGCCGGGGCCGGGGGGCCGTGCAGCTGGAACGGGCGGTGTAAGTAGGGTTGTTGGTGGGGCCGGACCGACGGGGGAGAGAACCATGCGCGACCGAGGAGCTGCTCGTGTCAGCGGGCCGGGACCGGTGCTGCCGGTCACCGTGCTGATTCTGCTGGCCCTGCTGACGGGCTGCACCTCGGCGCCGGAGCCCGCAGCCACGGACCACTGGCGCCCGGAGCCGGGCATCGGCTGGCAGTGGCAGCTCTCCGGCCGGCTGGACCCCACGGTGGACGTCCCGGTGTACGACATCGACGGCTTCGAGCACGAGGCTTCGGCGGTCGCCGATCTGCACCGCCGGGGCCGCAAGGTGATCTGCTACCTCTCCACCGGCGCCTGGGAGGAGTTCCGCCCGGACGCCGGGAAGTTCCCCGCCTCGGTACGGGGAAAGGGCAACGGCTGGGCGGGGGAGCGGTGGCTCGACATCCGACGCACGGACGTCCTGGAGCCGCTGATGCAGGCGCGGATCGCGATGTGCGCGAAGAAGGGCTTCGACGCGGTGGAGCCCGACAACATGGACGGCTACCGCAACCGCACGGGCTTCCCGCTGACCGCCGCCGACCAGTTGCGCTACAACCGGCTCATCGCCCGTATCGCCCACCGCAATGGACTCGCCGTCGGCCTGAAGAACGACCTCGGCCAGATCCCGGAGCTGGAGCCGGACTTCGACTTCGCGGTCAATGAGCAGTGCGCGCAGTACGGGGAGTGCGAGGCCCTCACCCCGTTCGTGAAGGCGGGCAAGGCCGTCCTCCATGTGGAGTACGAGCTGCCGGTCGCCCGGTTCTGCGCCGGGTCGAAGCGGCTGGGGCTCAGCTCGCTGCGGAAGAGGTACGAGCTGGGCGTGTGGCGCCAGGAATGTCCGAAAGTCCGCCCCTAACCGATTGCCAGGACCACCAGAGCCGCCGTCGCCGCGGCCTCCGCCAGTGCGCCGAAGACATCGCCGGTCACCCCGCCGAAGCGCCGCACACAGTGCCGCAGCAGGAGTCGGGCGACGCCGAGGGCGGCCGACGCGGCGAGGGCATGGTGCAGCGCCCCGTATCCGCCGAAGAGCGCACCGGCACCCGCACAGGCCGCGACCGCGACGGCCCCGACCGCCACCGCGGACCGGGCCGTGACCGTCCCCGCCACTGCCGCACCCAGCCCTTCCGGACGGGCCGCCGGCACGCCCTGGCGGGAAGCCAGGGTGAGCGCCAGCCGGGCGGTGACCGCCGCGACGGCCGTCGCCACCGCTCCGTGCGCCCAGCTCTGCCCGTACAGCTGGTGGAGGACCGCGACTTGGGCCAGCAGCACGAACAGCAGGGTGATCACACCGAACGGCCCGATGTCGGACTGCTTCATGATCCGCAGGGCGTCGTCGGCGGGCTTGCCGCTGCCCAGGCCGTCGGCGGTGTCCGCGAGTCCGTCCAGATGCAGACCCCGGGTCAGTACCGCGGGCACGGCGGCGGAGGCGACCGCGGCGAGCAGCGGACCGGAGCCGAGCAGCAGCAACAGACAGCCGGGCACCGCCGCGAGCAGCCCCACGACGAGACCGGCGAGCGGGGCGCACAGCATCCCGGCGCGGGCGGCCTGGCGGTCCCAGCGGGTGACACGGACGGGGAGCACGGTCAGGGTGCCGAAGGCGAAACGCAGGCCATGGCTGTTCAGGGAGGTCACGGCGCGCAGGCTAATCGGTGTGCCGGGCCGATAGATTGTGCAGAACGCAACAGACCATGGCAAAAGTGGCTTATCGGGAGTGGGTGGCATGGGTCACTGGTTCGATCAGAACATCGTCGAGCCGGGAAAGCTGCCGCTGCTCCTTGCCCTGGCCGCCTTCGTGCTCACCTTCGCCGTCACCCGGGTGATCACGCGGATGATCCGGGCGGGGAAGGGTCCGTTCCGCAACATCACGCCCGGCGGAGTGCATGTCCACCATGTGGTGCCCGGTGTGGTGTTGACCGTCGTCGGCGGCTTCGGTGCGGTCGCCGGCGGACGCCAGGGTGTCAGCGCGGGTGTCTGCGCGGTGATCTTCGGCATGGGTGCGGGTCTGGTGCTGGACGAGTTCGCCCTGATCCTCCACCTCCACGATGTCTACTGGACCGAGGAGGGCCGCCAGAGCGTGGAGGTCGTGGTCCTCACCGCGGCGCTGGTGCTGCTGGTCCTGGCCGGATTCTCACCCCTCGGCGTGAATGAGCTGAGCAGTGACCAGCAGCAGGGCAGGCTCGGCGTCATCCTGACCCTGGTCGTCAACTTCTGCTTCGTACTGATCGCCCTGTTCAAGGGCAAGGCGCGGCTCGCGGTCGTCGGAACCCTCGTCCCGTTCGTCGCGCTGATCGCGGCGATCCGGCTGGCCCGGCCGACCTCCATGTGGGCGAAGCGCTTCTACCGCAACCGCCACCGCGCCCGCGCCAGGGCGGTGCTGCGTGCCTACCACCACGATGTGCGCTGGGCAGGCCCGCGCCGCAGATTTCAGGATCTGATCGGCGGCGCACCGGACCGGGTTCCGGCCCCCGTACGCAAGCCTTGATCACGGCGGCGCGGATACCGGCGTGGATACCGGCGCCGGTCCCGGCCGACCGCGACGGCGCACAGCACGAGCACAGCGGCGATCGCCGCCAGATGCTCCTTGCCGGCCAGATTGTTCTTCAGGATCGCCTCGACCGCCATCGCCACGACCACCAGCGCCCCGGTGAACCAGGCCCGGTGGACGCAGCACACATAGACGGCGAGAGCGACCACCGCCGCCGACGGACCGGTGTCCACGACCCGGGCGTCGGAGGCGGGCAGGCCGAACAGCCCGTCAGGACCGAGCGCGACACCGATCCGCGCGTACAGCGTCCCGGCCAGTGTCGCGACGTACGCGATCACGAGCGTGCGCCACCGGCCCAGGCAGATCTCGGCGCTCCCGAACACCACCAGGATCTGCGCCAGCGCCCCCCACACCGGCAGATCCAGCGCCGGGACGAACAGCGACAACGGAGTACGCAGCAGGGCCACCCACAACGGATCCTCGGCCCGCACCGCCCCGAGCGCGCGCACCGCCCCGAAGCCCCAGGGCTGGTGCTGCACCGCGTGGAGCAGCGCCGTCAGACAGACCGCGCCGAGCGTCATCGGGATCGCCCGCAGCCGTGAGCCGGCGAGTCCTGCGCGTACGGTTTCCGAGAGCGGACCCCACTCGCGGCGAGCCGCTCTGCCCACCGCGGGTACGGGTCTCATTCACCAGCCCCGAGATGCGAGCGGTGCATCCACTTGGGCAGACCGGGTGCCTCCAGGAACCCTTCGGCGCGGCCTGCGGCGAGGCCGATGCGCAGGAGGTCGGAGCTCTTCTCGAAGAGCATGAAGCGCGGCTCCCAGATCGGTCGGTACTTGGCGTTGGCGCGGTAGAGCGACTCGATCTGCCACCAGCGCGAGAAGAAGCTGAGCATGGAGCGCCACAGCCTCAGCACCGGTCCGGCGCCGAGCCGTGAACCCCGTTCGAAGACGGACCGGAACATCGCGAAGTTCAGTGAGACCTGAGTGATCCCGATCTCTTCGGCGCGCTGCAGGAGTTCGATGACCATGAACTCCATCAGGCCGTTCTCGGCGTCCCGGTCACGACGCATCAGGTCCAGCGAGAGGCCGTTCGGTCCCCACGGCACAAAGCTCAGTACGGCGCGCAACTCGCCGGGCTCACCGCCCTCTTCGGTGGGCGAGTTGCGGCATTCGAGCATCACGCACTGCCCGTCGGCCGGATCGCCGAGCCGGCCCAGCGCCATCGAGAAGCCGCGCTCGGTCGCCCCGTCGCGCCAGTCGTCGGCGCGCCGCACCAGTTCGGCCATCTCGTCGTCGGGGATGTCGGCGTGCCGGCGCACGGTCACGTCGTACCCGGCGCGCCCGACCCGGTTGTACGCCTGGCGGACGGTCCGCATCGCCCGTCCTTCGAGGGTGAACTCGGCGGTCTCCACGATCGCTTCGTCGCCCAGCTCCAGGGCGTCGAGGCCGTGCCGCGCGTAGATGGTGCCGCCCTCCTCGCTCACGCCCATCACCGCCGGGATCCAGCCGTGCTCGCGGGCCTCGGCCAGCCACGGATCGATCGCTCCGGGCCAGGCCTCCGGGTCGCCGATGGGGTCACCGGAGGCGAGCGAGACCCCGCCGACCACCCGGTAGGCGACGGCGGCCTTCCCGGTCGGCGACCAGACGACACTCTTCTCCCGGCGCAGTGCGAAGTAGCCGAGCGAGTCGCGGTCGCCATGCTTGTCGAGCAGTGCCCGCAGCCGGGCCTCGTCCTCGGGGGTGATCGGGTCGACGGCCCGACGGGACCGGAACGCCGCGTACACGACGGCGATCAGCAGCAGCGTGGAGAGGATGTTGATGGTGACATTGACCCAGCCGGGCGTGGTGATTCCGGGGAAATCGATGTCGTCGGCGGTGACCGAGACCAGCCGCAGGGCGCCGTAGCGCCAGCGGTCCAGGAAGGACGAGAGGTATTCGTTGTGCGCGGTGTTGGTGAGGGTGACCAGACCCGCGGCGATCAGTGAGGTGACCAGCAGCCCGCCGACCGCGACGACGGCGGCCAGCTTCGGGTTGGACCGGTCGCCCTTCGCGTAGAACTCACGCCGGCCGAGGACCAGCGCCAGGACGAAGACGGCGGTCAGCGCCAGCGAGATCCAGTTCTGCGGGTACTGCCGGACCTCCGGGAACGGGATCACCAGGACGAAGAGCAGCAGCAGAAGACTGCTCACCACCATGTTCACGATCCAGGCCGCCCGCTTGCGGCGGCGCATGGTGACCGCGAGGAAGAGCGCGACCACCCCGGAGGAGAAGCCCGCGGTGAGCAGGTACGGGGTGAAGTAGTTCGCGGTGTTGTGACGGCGCAGATCGTTGCCGAGAGTGACCCAGACGGCGCTCAGGAAATTGATGAACGACACGACGCGCAGGTACCAGATGGTGAACGCTGCGCTGCGGCGTGACCGGACGGTGCTCGGTGGCCGAGTGCTGTCCCGCCCGGATTCCTCGGTGGTCATTCGGACCTCTCCCATGAAAAGCGATCATATGGTGCATCGCACTGCATGAGGGGACTGCGCTGCGGCCTGTGCGGCCGCAGCTCTGCCGGGTCCGTCAGCCGTCGGTCGCGTCGCCGTCCGCGTCGCTTCCGTCGGCCTCTTCGCCGGTACCGTCCTTCTCGTCGGTGACGGGTGCACGCTCGGGCAGCTCCGCCGCCAGCGCGGCCGCGGCCCGAACAAGCGGAAGTGCGAGCAATGCCCCACTTCCTTCACCCACGATGACGCCGTGGTCCAGCAGCGGGTTGAGTGCCATCCGGTCCAGCGCCTTGGTCTGAGCCGGCTCACCGCTCGCCTGACCCGCCAGCCACCAGTCCGGCGCCCGGAAGGCTGCCCGCTGACCCACCAGCGCACAGGCCGACGAGACCACACCGTCCAGAATCACCGGCAGCCGGCGCACGGCGCACTGCAGCAGGAAACCGGTCGTCGCCGCCAGATCCGCACCTCCCACCGTGGCCAGCAGCTCCAGCTGATCACCGAGGACCGGCCTGGCCCGCCGCAGCGAGTCCCGGATCGCCGCACACTTGCGCATCCACGCCAGGTCGTCGATGCCCGCACCGCCGCGCCCGGTGACCACCGAGGCGTCCGTGCCGCACAGCGCCGCGATCAGCGTGGCCGCGGCCGTCGTGCCGCCGACGCTCAGATCGCCGAGCACCACCAGATCGGTGCCCGAGTCGGCCTCCTCGTCGGCGATCGTCATGCCGAGTCGTACCGCCTGCTCGGCCTCCTCGGCCGTCAGCGCGTCCTCGATGTCGATCCGGCCGCTGCCGCGCCGCACCCGGTGACGTACCACCGACTCGGGCAGCAGCTCGGGGTCGCAGTCCAGAGCGGCGTCGACGATCCGTACCGGTACGGAGAACTGGCGCGCCAGCACGGCGAGCGGAGTCGCACCCTCCAGCGTGGCGCGTACCAGCTCGTACGCACTCCCGACCGCTCGCCCGGAGACACCCAGTTCGGCAACCCCGTGGTCACCGGCGAAGAGCACCACGCGCGGCTGCTCGATCGTCTTGACCGGTACGGACTGCTGGGCGGCCGATAGCCATTCGCCCAGCTCGTCCAGGCGGCCGAGGGCGCCCGGGGGAACGACCAGGCGCTCCCGGCGTTCCTCGGCATCGCGCCGTACGCCGCCGTCGGGGCGTTCGATCAGGTCGGAGAAGTCGTCCAGATTCACGGGGGTCTGCCTCGCGGGTCGATACGTGGAGTGGGCCGGCGAGCCCGGCGGCGGGCTCACTGCGGAACAGTACCCGCCACGTTTCTGACGCCTGGTCAGTGCGGGGTTCCGCCCCCGAACCGCAGCTGCGTCATCGCGGGCGTCAGGGTCCGCAGCCCCGGGAGCAGCGACTGGATCCGGATCAGCTCGCCCATCGCGCCCCGTCCCCGCGGTAGCCGCAGAGCCCGCACCTCGGTGATTCCCGGGTGTGCGCCGCGCAGCTTGTGCCGCTCGCCGGGGTTCATCGCCCAGCGCATCGGCGCAACGGCCGTCCCGCCGACCTTCGACGTGCCGGCCACCGTGCCCCTGGCCAGCCAGCGCGCCATCGTGTCCAGTACGAGGATGCCGCCGGGCAGCCGTTCGGCGCAGGCCGCCAGGATCCTCCGTACCTCCTTGGGGGGCAGATACATCAGCAGACCCTGCGTCGTGACGACAACACCGCGGCCCTCCGGGTCCTCGATCTCGTCCAGCCAGGACAGATTGGTCGCCGAACGGGACAGGGTGCGCAGCCGGTCCGAGGAGGGCAGCAGCGCCCGCCTCAGCTCGGCGACCTCGGGCAGTTCCACGCTGAGCCAGTTCAGCCGGCCGTTGTCGACCCGCCAGAAGCCGGTCTCCAGACCGTCGCCGAGCGCGACCACGGTGGCCTGCGGCCGGTCGGCGAGATACCTCTGCACGGCCAGGTCGAAGCAGCGCGAGCGCAGGCCCTGGGCCTGTGAGTGGAACGCGTTCGGCCGCCCGAACCGTTCCTCGAAGGGGTAGTCCAGGTCCTCCAGCAACCGGAGCGCCATCGGATCGTCCAGCACGGGATAGAGCTGCCCCGCCTCGTACGCCCGGTTGTAGAGCGTCCACAACAAGGTCTCCGGAACCCCGTTCAGCATGGGTTGTGCACGTGCCATGTCCGCTCCTCCTGTCCTCGCGTTCCGTTCCTCGCGTTCCGTTCCTGCGTTGCGTTGCGGTGTTCCGTTCCCGTGTTCCGGTCAGCCTCGCAGCGTCAGCACCTGTCCGGCCACCACCAGCAGCACCTGTTCGCACTCGTCGGCGAACGCGGCGTTCAGCCGCCCCAGCTCGTCCCGGAACCGCCGCCCGGCAGCCGTCGCGGGCACCACGCCCGAGCCGGTCTCATTGGTCACGGCGACGACCGTGCGCCGCGTTCCGCGCACCGCGGCGACCAGCTCGGCGGTCCGCTCCCGCAGCGCGTTCTCGCCACCGTTCGACCATGCCGCGTCGTCCCAGGCGGCCACCCGGTCCATCGCGTCCGTCAGCCACAGCGACAGACAGTCGATCAGCAGCGCAGGCCCGTCCGACTCCAGCAGTTCCACCAGCTCACACGTCTCCTCGGTGCGCCAGGCGGCCGGTCTGCGCTCCTGGTGCAGCCCGATCCGGGCCGCCCACTCCGCGTCCCCCTCCCTGCCTCCACCGGTCGCCACGTACACCACCTCGGGGAACGTCTCCAGACGCCGCTCGGCCTCCACCGACTTCCCCGACCTGGCCCCGCCCGTCACCAGCGTGCGCCGCGGTACGTCCGGCCCCGAGTGGTACTCGCCCACCACCAGCGTCGTCCCGTCCGGCACGGCCCGCGCGCCGGCTGCCGCGAGCCGCCGGTCCAGCTCGGTGCCGGGTGGTGCGTCATGGTCCAGATGGACGGCGATGATCTCGGTCGTCGGTCCGATCGCCTCGACGGCCCGCAGCCGCGCCATCGCGTCCGGCCGCCCGACCACATCGCCGACCACCATGTCGTAAGGCTGTGCCACCCGGTCCGCGAGGCCGGAGGGCGCGGCGCCCGGCGGCAGGTAGAGCAGCCGGGTGCCCTCCGGAGCCGTCACCTCGTAACCCGTCCCCGGCGCGTCCATCGGCACCGCCCGCACCCGGTGACCACTGATCAGCGTCAGTTCCCGCCCGTCCGGCACCCGTCCCGCCGGAGGCAGTCCGGCGGGCAGCTCCACGGCGGGCCCGTCGTGCGGATGGGTGAGCAGCACCTGCCGTACGCCGGTGAGCGAGTGCCCCGCACGGGCTGCGGCGAACACGGCCCCCGGGGTGAGATCGAGCAGCAGCGCGTCGTCGACCAGCAGCGCGGTCGCGGCCCGCGAGCGCATACCGCGGGCGGTGGCGCAGGCGGCGCAAGGACATTCGGGCCGCGGCAGCCCGTCGGGGGCTCCGGTGCCGAGCAGAGTCAGTTCCACGCCTTCGATCCTCCCGCGTCCGTGCAGCGGGTGCGCGACTTGGGGGTGTCCGGGCGGGCGCAGGACCCGTTCCCGCACTGGTTGGAGGCACTAGGCTGCGGGCAGCAAAGTGACCCAGGAGGCGGACATGGCGTGGACGTGGCGGTTCGAGAAGTCCGACGGTACGGAGACGGAGCCGGTCCTGAGGCCGGAGGAATTCACTACGCAGGGTGATGCGGAGTCCTGGATCGGTGAGTACTGGAAGGAACTCCTCGACGGCGGGGCGGACCAGGCGACCCTCTTCGACGACACGACAAAGATCTACGGCCCCATGAGCCTCCAGGCCGAGCAGGGCTGATCCGCCCCGGCGGCGCGAGCAGCCGTACGGACTCGGGCCTGTCTCCGAGCCCGTACGGCTGACGATCGGGGCCGCACGGCGACGACCGGGAGGGGCACTAGATCTCGCCCAGAGTGACCTGCGCCGTCTCCTCCGCCCCGTTGCGCAGATACGTCACCGTGACCTTCTCGCCCGGCTTGTCCGAGGCCAGCGCCTCCGACAGGGACGTGATCGTCGTGACCGGCAGATCTCCGATCTTGGTGATGATGTCGCCGACCCGCAGCCCCGCCTTGTCCGCGGCGCCGCCCTTCGTCACGCTGACCAGCGCGACCCCGGCCGGCTGGTAGTTGTTGTCGACGACCGTGCGTCCGGTGATGTTCAGCGCCGCCCGGCCCGAGTCGGTGACCTTGCCGCTCTTGATGATCTGATCGGCGACCGTCTTCACCATCGACACGGGGATCGCGAACCCGATCCCCGGCGCCGCGCTGTCACCCATCTGTGGATCGACCGCCCCCAGCGTCGGGATGCCGATCACCTCGCTGTTCAGATTGACCAGCGCACCGCCGCTGTTGCCCGGGTTGATCGCCGCCGAGGTCTGCACCATGTTCGCGATCGTCGCGCCCGTGCCACCGTTCGCGCGGCTCTCGCTGACGGTCCGGCCGAGCGCCGAGACGATGCCCTGGGTGACGCTGGAGGACAGTCCGAGCGGCGAGCCCATCGCCAGCACGATCTGTCCCACCTCGACCTTCTCCGAGTCGCCGAACTTCGCGGGCTTCAGCCCTTCCGGAACGGTGTCGAGCTTGATGACGGCCAGATCCTGATCCGGATAGGCGGCGACCAGCGAGGCCGGCAGCACCTTCTCGCCGGTGGCGGCGGTGACCTTGAACGTCCTCTCGTTGCCGACCACATGGGCGTTGGTGACGATATGACCCTTGGAGTCGTAGACGATGCCGGAGCCCAGGCTGTTGCCGGCTTCGATCTGTACGACCGACGGCAGCACGTTCTTGATCACGTCCTGATAGTCGCTCTGCAGATCACCGGCGGTCCGGGAAGCGGAGGCCGACCTGGCGGGGTCGGCCGCCGGTGAATCGGAGTCCGCGTCCGAGCAGCCGCTCACCAGGGCGACTGCACAGACACCTGCGGTCAGAGGCAGCAGCAGACGGCGCACACGGCTGCGGGAGTGAGATGCATCCATGTCCGAATTATTGCTTTTAGCGCTATTGGTGACCTGTTGGGTTCGGCTGACCGGGCATGCCGCACGACTCCGCCGACGTGCCCGAAGGTTCTGGGGGTGTTTCGAAAGTCCCGTATGTCCGGGGGTCCCGCACTGCGGGCGGACGACGCTGCTTTCGAAGCACTCCCTAGCCCCGCACCCCGCAGAGATGCAGCAGTGCGGCCACCCGGCGGTACGGATCCGTCCGTCCGGCCCGGTCCTCCGCGGCCAGTATCCGCTCCAGCTCGTCGGCGGCCGGCAGTTCCACGTCGTTGCTCACGTTGTCCGTGAAGACGCGCACGCCGTACCAGGCGTGCAGGGGCGCCGCGATCCCGGCGAGCGTGGCCGTCAGTGAGTCCAGCCGGTCGGCCCTTACCGCGAGGCCCAGTCGATTGGTGTACGCATCCGTGTCGAAGGCGGCCAGCGCCGCGTCCCAGTCCCCGGCGGTCCCGGGCCGCATCGCCAGCGCGTCGGCGTTCCGTACGAGCAGCGAAAGTAGTCCGCCCGGGGCCAGCATCCGGGCAAGTCCGGCCAGCATCGCGTCCGGCTCCCGGACATACATCAGCACGCCGTGGCAGAGCACCACGTCGAAGCTGCCGGGCAGGAAGTGCACCCCGGTGTCCAGGCCGTCGCCCTCGATGAGCCGGACCCGTTCGCGGATGCCCGCGGGCTCGCTGCAGAGCGCCTCACGGGCCACCCGCAGCATCTCGGCGTCGGACTCCAGCCCCGTCACGCTGTGACCGGCCCTGGCCAGGCGCAGCGCCTGGGTGCCCTGGCCCATGCCGACATCGAGGATGCGCAGCCGCTGCCCGACCGGGAAGCGGGCCGCTATCTGCTCGTCGATCTGCCGGGCGACGAGCTCCTGGCGGACGGTGTTGCGCAGCCCGCCGAGCCCTTTCAGCCACGCCGAGGAGGCTCTCGAGAATCCGGTGACGGGAACGGCGCCGGCTGTCGGGCCGGCGGACGGGCCGCCGGCC
>NZ_JBEOVN010000204.1:0-12581 GCF_040295565.1 Streptomyces sp. NPDC002785
TGGAGCCATGAATCCCACCGCAAGACCGCACGAGCCCGCACCGTCGAGGACCTCATCGCAGCGTAACCAACCGGCCACCCGACAGGCTCTCAGGCGGATCCGGGCATCACCACCCTTATGTGTGAAGTGGTGGGTCTCGTGTTGTTCGGCAGGAAGTGCGAAAACTAGCTTCGGTTGCCGGAGGTGACCGTCCATGACTGTCTGTGCCATGGAGAACGAGACCGCGGGGGCGGCCGGGGCCGCCGGGGATGCGGTCCTGGGGGGACGACGAGCCGGACGCACCCGGGGAGCCGGCCGGGTTCGGCGTGCCCGGCCAGGACGGAGCTGACGGCGTGCCCGAGCAGGCCGGTGCGCCTGATGAACCTGGCGTGCCCGCCGGGGCAGCCCTCGCCCCGCCCACGTTCACGATCGCCGCGGATGGTTCGTACGCGGCCCGGCTCGCCCTCCGCAACGTCGCCGCAGAGGCGTCCGGCGAGGCCGCGCAGGCGTGGTTCGTGGAGCGCTGGACGCTCGACGGACACGAGCCGTACGCCGTGCCGCTCCCCCTCGATCAGCCGGAGGAGCCGGACTCCCAGGTGCTGCCGCTGGCCGACGGACGGGTACTGATCCGGCGCCGGGTCGCGGACCGGCATGCGTTCTCGCTGCTCTATCCGACCGGTCCCGGCACCGGTGAACTGCCGCTCGGTGCCGTCGGATGCGCGGATCCGACCCTGCTGCCGCCGTCACCGGACGGTGCGAGCGCGTACGCCCTGTCGGTCGGTGCGCGCTCCACCGCCGTCTGGCTGGTGGCGGGCGGCGCCTTCGGTCCCGAGCTGGTCGCTCAGGTGCCGGGGCGCTGCTCCGGCGGTGTCTGGCTGGACCGAGCGGGGCGGATGCTGGCCCTGGACCGGGAGATGCCGGGCGGCGGGCCGGTCAAGGCGGTTGTCGTGGATCTGGAGCGGGGCGGTCAGGTGACACCGCTGCTGCAGATCGCGCCGGAGAGCAACGACCGGCTGCTGCTCGCCGACGCGGACAGCGGGCTGCTGCTGATCCGCTCGGATGCACCGGGGCACGACCGGCTCGGGTGGGGGGTGCTGGGCAGCTGCCTGCCGGTGCGTTTCCCTGAGTGCCTGCGCCCGGCCGATGTGGCGGTGACGCCGTTCGCCGTACAGCCGGGGCAGATGCTGATGCCGGAGAGCTGCGCGGTGGCTCTGCGGATCGACGGGGCGGCCGGCAGCTGGCTCGGGGTGTGGCGCCCGGCGGGGCGCCGGCTGCATCAACTCGCCGCCCCCGAGGGGTGGCAGGCCGGACGCGGGGTGTGGACCCGGGACGGCGTACTCAGACTTCCGTACGCCAACGAGAACGTGGCGTGCGGGGTGGCGCTGCTGGAGGCACCGGTGGACGAGGAACGCGGCACGGGACCGGCGGCAAAAGCGGGCGCGGAAAGCGGTATGCAACCGTCCGCTGCCGCTGCGCCTCTTCCTGTGTGCAAGCCGATTCCACTGGGGCAGGCGCCTCTCATGCGGCGCGCGGCGCCTGGTTAAATTCCTGGCCTGGGCTGCGCAGCCGTCATCGCGCGGTCGCCAACGGTGACCGTGCCGTGTCGCAGTGGCGTGATCGGCCCTGGTGACACACACATAAGCGATCACAACGGGGTGACTTCCCACATGTCTGAAGCCCGAACCGACACGACCCAGACACGTCCGCCGGGTGCGGACGTGGAACGGGCCGAAGCCGGCGGCGCCGGAAAGCACCGAGGAGGTGTGTCGACGCAGGACACGGCGGCACAGCCGCACGGCCGCCACCGGCGCCCCTCCGGGGAGGACAGCAGGGCGGCCTGACCGCGCGGAACATCAACGAGGGACGGGTGGGCCCCGGCAGCCGATGGCGGTTTCCAGGGGCCCACCCGTCCCTCGTCGCGGTCAGCCGCGCTTCAGACCGAGCACCTCCGCCGCGGCGAAGGTCTCGCCCGTCGGCCGATCCTCGTAGTACGGGGAGATCAGCTCGTCCAGCTCGTCGAAGGAGAACGTCTCCTTCGACGAGTCGAACTTCGCCGCCACCCTGGGGCGTTCGACGATCGCGACCATCCCGCCGTGCACGACGAGCAGTTGTCCGTTGACCTTGGCGGCCGCCGGGGAGGCCAGATAGCCGACCAGCGGCGAGACATGCTCGGGGGCGAGTGCGTCGAGCCGGCCGTCCGTCGGTTCCTGGAAGCCCGCGAAGACGTCCTCGGTCATCCGGGTGCGGGCCCGCGGGCAGATGGCGTTGGCGGTGACGCCGTACTTGGCCAGGGCCAGGGCCGTGGAGGTGGTGAGGCCGACGATGCCACCCTTGGCCGCCGCGTAGTTCGGCTGGCCCGCCGAACCGGCCAGGAACGCCTCCGACGAGGTGTTGACGATCCGGCCGTATACCGGGCCGCCGGACTCCTTGGAGCGGGCGCGCCAGTGGGATGCGGCGAAGTGCGTGGTGTTGAAGTGGCCCTTGAGGTGAACCCTGATGACGGAGTCCCACTCGTCCTCGGTCATCGAGAAGACCATCCGGTCGCGCAGGATGCCCGCGTTGTTGACCAGGATGTCGAGCTTTCCGTACGTGTCGACGGCCAGCTCCACCAGGGCGCGGGCCTGCTCGTGGTCGGAGACGTCACCGAGGTGGGCGACCGCCCGGCCGCCCGCGGCCCGGATCTCCTCGGCGACCTCCTCGGCGGGGGCCGCGGAGGCCTCGCCGGAGCCGTCACGGCCCGGCTGCCCGTAGTCGTTGACGACGACGAAGGCGCCGAGCCGCGCCAGTTCCAGCGCTTCGGCGCGTCCGAGGCCGCGGCCCGCGCCCGTGACGATCGCGGACATGCCGTCCAGGGGAAGTGACATCGGAATCTCGGAGTCCTCTCAGGTGGGAGCAGGGCGGGAGCAGGGGTGGAAGTCAAAGTTCGATGCAGGTGCGCAGCGACTCGCCGGTCCTCATCTGGTCGAGGGCGTCATTGATGCCGTCGAGCCGCACCCGGTGGGTGATCATCGATTCGAGGTCGATCCGGCCGGCCCGCCAGAGCGCGATGGCCCGTTCGTACGACCGGAGCACATCGCCTCCGCCGTACATGGAGGGCAGGATCCGCTTCTCGTCGAAGAACAGCTCGAACATGTTGACCTGGAAGTTGTCGTCCATCGCACCTGCGCCGACGATGCAGAGGGTGCCGCCACGCCGGGTGTTCTCGTATGCCGTGCGGGCGGTGGCCGACTTGCCGACGACCTCGAAGACGTAGTCGAAACCCTCACCCGCGGTGATCCGCTGCTTGGCATCGGTGAGTTCGTCGGGCGCGACGGCCTCGGTCGCGCCGAAGCGCAGTGCCGCCTCGCGCCGGGAGGCGACCGGGTCCACGGCCACGATCTGGGCGGCGCCCTGCACCCTGGCGCCCTGGATCGTGGAGATGCCGACTCCGCCGCAGCCGATCACGGCGACCGACGAACCGGCCTCCACCTGTGCGGTGTTGATGGCCGCGCCCAGCCCGGTGGTCACCCCGCAGCCGATCAGCGCCGCGATCTCGAACGGTACGTCGTCGGGGATCGGCACCGCGCAGCCCGCGCCGACGACGGCCTCCTCGGTGAAGGTGCCGGTGCCGGCGAAGCCGAAGACATCTCCCCCGGGACGCCTGAAGTTGGGCGTTCCCGCGTTCATGAAGCCGGCCAGGCAGAGCTGAGTCTGGCCGCGTTTGCAGGACGGACACGCCCCGCATGCGGGCAGCCAGCAGACCAGCACCCGGTCCCCGGCGTTCAGCCCGGTGACGCCGTCGCCGACGTCGATGACCTCGCCGGCGCCCTCGTGGCCCGGGATGAAGGGGGCGGGCTGCGGCAGCACGCCGCTCATCGCGGAGACATCGGAGTGACACAGGCCGGTGGCCCGGATGCGGAGCCTGACCTTGCCGGGGCCGAAGCCCACCGCCTCGACATCGTCGAGGACTTCCAGTTTGTCCTGACCTATCTCGTGCAGTACGGCTGCGCGCATGGTGCGGCTCCCCTCATGGGCCCGTGGACCTCTCGGAGTTGGTCCACATCGGTTCAGGAGTGTTCGACGAAGGTGTCGCCGAGGACCGGGGCGTCGTCCCGCTCGACGGCTCGCACCTCGACGCGGACGCGGTCCTCGCCGGTCCACATCCGGATACGGAGGGTCTCGCCGGGGAAGACGACGCCGACGAAACGGGTGCGGTAGGAGCGGATACGGGTCACATCGCCGCCGAGCACCGTGTCGGTGACGGCCTTGAGCGTCATGCCGTAGGTGCACAGTCCGTGCAGGATCGGCCGGTCGAAGCCGGCGAGCCGGGCGAACTCGGGGTCGGCGTGGAGCGGGTTCCAGTCCCCGGAGAGGCGGTACAGCAGTGCCTGGTCCGGGCGGATCGGCCGCTCCACCACATGGTCGGGGGCGTTGGCGGGGTAGGCGATCCGCTCGGAGGGGCCGCGTTCCCCGCCGAAACCGCCCTCGCCCCGGACGAAGATCTGGGCGTCGTTGGTCCACAGCGGGCCCTCGTCGTCGGCGGCCTCGGTGCGCAGCACCAGCACGGCCGCCTTGCCCTTGTCGTACACGGCGGCGACCTTCGAGGTCTGTACGGCGCTGCCCTCCACGGGGATCGGCCGGTGCACCCGTACGCTCTGCCCGCCGTGCAGGACGGCGGCGAGGTCGATGTCGATGCCGGGCGAGGAGAGTCCGCCGACGACGCCCATGCCGGCTCCCGCGACGGTGGCGAAGGAGGGCAGCACCTGGAGCCAAGACTCCAGGGTGTAGCGCAGCTCGCCGGGGTCGGTGGCGGGGTCGGCCCGGTCGGGATCGGCGCCCGCACCGATGCCCAGATGGTAGAGCTGGACGTCCTTGTGGCCCCAGCTGATCCGGGTGGACCGGGGTTCGGCGGCGACAGCCTTTTCGGCATCAATGGGCATGGGAAAGCCGCTCCTTGATGGTGGGAAGACCTCGGCGCGGCCGTCCGCACCGTCGGCCGCACCGAGGTCGTGCAGGACCGGCCAACCCGCCCGTTCTAGAACGCGTTCTAGCCGATGCCCCCATGTATAACGCAGCGCTCAGTAGTTGTGAAGACCGCCGCTGACGCTGCGTCAGACATGATTCCTCCGGGGGTCCGGCACCATGACATATGTCATCGCGAAGTCCGTACACACACCTCTGCCGGGCCTCGGGCATCTTCCGTAGCGTCGTGGTCATGAAGCAGACAACGGGGAGCTCGGCCGCGGTGGTCCTCACCGCGGCGGTCAAGACCTTCGGCCGGGCGGAGCGGAGCGTACGGGCCGTGGACGGGATCGATCTGTCCATCGGCCGCGGCGAGACCGTCGCCCTGCTCGGCCGCAACGGGGCGGGCAAGTCAACCACCATCGGTCTTCTGCTGGGTCTGAACGAGCCGGATTCCGGCAGTGTGCGGGTGCTGGGCCGGACCCCCGAGCAGGCGGTACGGGCCGGTCTGGTCGGCGCCATGCTCCAGGACGGGCGGCCCATCCAGCGGGTGACCGTCCGCGAACTGATCACCTTCGTCGCCTCGACCTACCATCAGCCGATGCCGGTGGCCGAGGCGCTCTCGCTGGCGGGCGTCACCGCGTACGCGAACCGACGCATCGACAAGCTCTCCGGCGGCCAGACCCAGCGCGTCCGCTTCGCCGTCGCGCTGGCCGGCAACCCCGAGCTGATCGTCCTGGACGAGCCGACCGCCGCCCTGGACGTGGAGGCGCGCCGGACGTTCTGGGACTCGATGCGGGCCTACGCCCGGCGCGGCAACACCGTCCTCTTCTCCACCCACTATCTGGAGGAGGCCGACGAGAACGCCGACCGGATCGTCGTCATCGACCGGGGCCGGATCGTCGCGGACGGCAGCGGCGACACGATCAGGGGCGCGGCCGGCAGCAGTCTCGTCTCCTTCGACCTGGCGGGCGGACCGACCGAGGGCCTGGAGCTGCTGCCGGGCGTCGTCACCGTCGAGGTGTCCGGGGACCGGGCGCTGCTGCGTACGGACGATTCGGACGCCACCGTCATGGAGCTGGCCCGCCTGGGCGCGATCCGTGACCTCCAGGTCTCCCGGGCCACGCTGGAGGACGCGTTCCTCTCCCTGACCTCGCCGGCCGCAGCAGTACCCGTATCCAATTCCGAAGGGGAGAACGTGTGATGTACCGCTACATCGTGCTCGAAGTGCGCAGGACCCTGCGTGACGGCTTCTTCCTGATCTTCGGGACCGGGATGCCGGTGATGATGTACCTGCTCTTCACCAACATCGGCGGGGGCGAGGGCGTCGATGGCTGGAAGACCACCTCGATGGTCGGCATGGCCGCGTACGGAGCACTGGGCTCCGCCATGTCGATCGGTACGGGGGTCGCCTCCGACAAGACGCTCGGCTGGCTCCAACAGCTGCAAGTCACCCCGCTCGCCCCTTCGCAGGCGGTCGTGGGGCGGGCCATCAGTGGTTCGGTGACCGTCCTGCCGACGATCCTGACGGTGTTGCTGGCCGGCGGACTGCTCAACGGGGTGCGGCTGGACGCCTGGCAGTGGATCGTGCTGGCGCTGCTGCTGTGGATCGGCGCGCTGCCGTTCACGCTGCTCGGCCTCGGCAACGGCTACCGGCTCACCCCGCAGGGCACCGGGGTCGTCAACGTGGCCTGCCTGATGGGCTTCGCGATCGTCGGCGGGCTGTGGTTCCCGCTGGACCTGCTTCCCGAATGGCTTCGTTCCATCGGCGGACTCACCCCCGCCAACCGGTTCGCGGACCTGGGCTGGGCCACCACCGACGGGCACGCGCCCGGCACCGGAACGATCGCGGTCCTCTGCGCATGGCTCCTGCTGTTCGGTGCGTATGCCGTGATCTCGTACCGTCGGTCCGCAAGGACCGTGTGACAGGAGTGGACGTGGCCAAGAACCGCACGGGCACATGTACCGGCACGTGCAAGCACCGGCGCAGGTGGCCGCGCGCCGGCTCGCGCCGCGCGACATGGCCGCGGCGCTCACCCAGGTCGCCGACATCGAGTCCGTCGGCCGCCAGGCCCTCACCGAGATCCGGGAGACCGTCACCGGCTACCGGGACGGGAGCCTCGCGACCGAACTGGACCGGGCCCGGTCCGCGCTGACCGCCGAACTGCCGGCAGACGGGCCGGGCGAGACGGATCCCGCGGACGCCACGACCTCGCCCCGCACGCGAAGCCGGTGAACGACCCCGGGCCCCGGGACACCGTCCGGCGCGGTCCGTTCGGGTGCCTCTCCCCGGGAAGGCGGGCCTCGCCACCTCGCGGCATGTCACCGTATGCGCGTGATCGCACTCAATCGGTTAGCGGCACCCATTGCTGCGACAGCCGTCATCCTCAGCGTGCCCGCCGCGCCTGCACAGGCGACGCCCCACTGGAACAAGAACATCAAGTGCAAGCAGACCGACCCGGACGGCAGGGTCATCCCCACGCGCATCGGCAACCATGTGCTCGGCTGGAGCCACTTCTCCGGCAAGCACAACATCAGGAAGTGCAAGGTCGTCGACGCCGCCATCGCGGGCAAGGTCGACAAGAAGGCGGGGGGTCGCCTCGAATACTGGGGAAACGCCCTCCATGGCCGCAGTGTGTTGAAGATCGTCGTAGTCGTCCAGTACACACGCAAGACGTCCGACGGCAAGTACAACGCCGGGGCGGGGCAGAAGATGGGCGTCATCACCGCGTACTGCAAGGGCATGAACAAGTGCCCGAACTGGCTGAACAAGTGAGCTACATGTACGAAGAGATCGCAGAGCAGCAGGCAGACATCACCCGGCTGCTGCTTCATCACATCCACGCCCCCCTCACCGGCACCGATTACCTTCGTGGCGTCCTCCCCGTCCCACCACCTGATGAGGCGATCCGCGTTGCCATCGGCGCCAAGGAGGACCACGCTCCGGACCAGTTGCTCGCCTACGAGATCCCCGTGCGTCAGGGCGACGACCTCGTCACCGCATACGACGTGATCGGCATCCTGCGCACCCTGCTCACCGGCACGCACCTCTACTCCAGCGACCGCGTCAGCACCCTGATGGGCATGACCCTCGTCCGCGCGGACCTGGCTGCCGTGGAGCCGGCTGAGCCCACACCGGACGACAATGCCCTGACGATCCTGCGGACCATCGTCTCCCCCTACACCGAAGAGCAGCCGGACCCGCGCCTGCGCGGATTCCTCTTCCTGGGCCAGGACCGGCTGCGTCTGTACCTCGACACCGAGGACGTCCCCGGTGTGATCGCCGCAGACGTACGACCGTCGGGCGCCGTCACCGCACTGCTCGCGGCGCTGCCGTCCTTGATCACGGAGGAGGAACGGATTGCCGTGGACAGCAGTGACCCGCACTGCTCCTGCGTGGTGGACCTCACCTACTGGTGAGGGAAGCTCGAAGCGTTGCTACGACAGATCCCGGGCCATCGTCACCAACGGCCCGAATCACGGTCGCGGAGCCCGGCATGCGCGATCAGGTTCGTGTCATCGAACGTGGCGGACACCGCTGAAGCGGCATGGGAATATTGCATCTCGCGGGTGTTCTCTTGCTCTGTGGATGTGGAACCGTAGGAAGTCCCATTCTCCCAGCTCAGAGGGCATCCGCGTCTTCATGTCCAAGCCCTGGACCGGCCATCGACCAGCGGATCAGCCGAGGAAGCGGCTCATGTACAGTGCCGTCTCCGCCTCGGACTCGGTACCGCTGTAAAGGGAAGTGTCCAGGCCGCAGAAGGTGAACCCCATCCGCTGGTAGGCGCGGATGGCCGGAGCATTGATGTTCGTCACTTCCAGCCACACGTGCCCGGCACCACATTCCCGGGCCCAGTCGATGGCGTGGCTCATCAGCGTGCGCCCGATTCCCCAGCCTCGGTACGGCCCGACCACCTCGATATCGGCAATGATCAGCCGCCGGTTCCAGGGCTCATACTCCGTGTCGACATAGCCGCACACGATTTCGCTATCCAGCGCGACAAACCGGCGCTTGCCCTCCGGCGTCTCATCCGCCTCGGGCTCATCGTCGGGGAAGATCTTGTGAACCGGCGGGTCCAGCCGGGTGGGCCGAATGGTGAAACCGCCCTCGGAGCCGACCACTTCGAAGACGGTATCCGATCTGAACTCGCCCTTGATGACGGCGGACTTGTCCCTCTCGCTCTCCGCCGCGCGATAGGTGATTGCCTTCGCCGCCTCACGTTCGGCTGATCTACTGTCAGATGAAGTCATTTCCCCACCGTACCGGTCTGGTGCATCACGGCGGTCGGGTCCAACCTGCCGGCCTCTGGCTCCACCATGTCGGCCTTTTACCTTGCGGGGATGGCGCAGGATGCCGTCGCGGAACTGCGGGCATGGAACTTGTACGCCATGCTGGCCAACCAGCGCGGTGAGCACACTTGGGCTGTGGACAGCGGTCATGCCGCACAGGCCACGACCATCGCCAGGAGAAGCCCACTGTTCGCTTCCCTGGCCCACGCCCGGACCGCCATCGGCCACTCGAACCTGGGCGGCCGACAGGCCGCCTCGCGGTCTCTCGGACACGCCCAGGAGGCCTTGAGCAAGGCATCTGCCGGGGAGCCCCGGCCGAGCTGGATGATAATGCTTTCCGAGTTGCCGCCCTTCACCCTGACGGGGCTCGCGGCTGCCGTACACGTGCACGGATGCCCCGTTCACGGCCCACTGCGGAGGGACCACCGGGTCCGGCTCAGGGCCGGGCGGGCCGGTGGCGCGGCAGCCATAGCGCCATCAGCAGCAGGCCGCCCAGCAGTACCGTGCCGGCCGTGCGGAACGCCAGCGCGTATCCGGCGGTGAGCTCCTGGGGCCCGGTGCCGCCCGCGGTGCGTGCGGCGGCGACGGTGGAGAGCACGGCGAGACCGAGCGCACCGCCCATCGTGCGGGAGGTGTTGACGAGGCCGGATACCAGGCCGGATTCGCCGGGGGCCGCGCCCGAGATGGCGAGGGAGGCGAGCGGGGTGGACGCCAGGCCCGCACCGGCCATCATCAGGACGCCGGGCAGGCAGACCGAGGTGAGGTACGAGCCGTCGGCGCCCATCGTGGACTGCCAGCCGAAGCCCGCGGCGGCAACAGTCGTACCGATGAGCGCCAGATTCTTCGCGCCGACCCTCGCCATGATCCGGGGCGCGCACTTCGAGCCGAGGACGACGGCCAACGACGTCGGCAGCAGGGCGAGTCCGGCCTGCATCGGGGTGTAGCCCAGAACCGTCTGCGCGTACACGGTCATGAAGAACCACATCGAGAACGTCGCGGAACCGATCACGAGCATGGCCGCGTTCGCCGACGTCACCGCCCGCGCCCCGAGCACCCTGAGCGGCATCAGCGGTTCCGCGGTCCGGGCCTCTACCGCTACGAACACGATGAGGAGTGCCACTCCGCCGAGTAGCGGTGCCAGGGTCGCCGCGGCCGTCCAGCCCGACTCCTCGGTCTGCACGATGCCGTACGCGACGGAGGCGAGGCCCGCCGTGACGAGTACGGCGCCCAGGAAGTCGATCCGCCGCCGGTCGCCCGCCCGGCCCTCGGCGAGCCAGAGCGCGGCGCCGACCAGGACGAGCACACCGACCGGCACATTGATCAGCAGCACCCAGCGCCAGGAGAGCAGATCGGTGAGCACCCCGCCGATCAGTCCGCCGGCCGCGCCGCCGCCCGCACCGACGGCCATCCAGGTGCCGATCGCCTTCGTCCTGGCCGGGCCCTCGGGGACGGCGGCGGTGAGCAGGGTGAGTGTGGCGGGGGCGAGCACGGCCGCGCCGAGCCCCTGCGCAGCGCGGGCGGCCAGCAACTGCCAGCCCTCCTGGGCGAGCCCGCCGGCCAGGGAGGCCGCGGTGAACAGGCCGAGTCCTATGAGGAACATCCGCTTGCGGCCGTATATGTCGGCGGCGCGCCCGCCGAGCAGCATGAATCCGGCGAACGCGATCGAGTAGGCGTTGAGCACCCATTGCAGTCCGGCGGCGCTCATCGCGAGGTCGGAACGCATGGACGGCAGCGCGACGTTGACGACGGACACGTCGAGCACGACGAGGAACTGGCCTGTACAGGCGGCGAGCACCGCCGCCCAGGTGCGGGTGGAGTGCCGGTGTCGCAGGGGTGTGGGCGTCGTGACGTGGACCATGACGGTCATACTCGCAGTCGCCCTGTGCCCCGTACATTCGTATTCAAGGTGGTGCCGGTCCGGCGCCGTGCCGTAGCTGTCGTCGCGCGCCCGCCAGGGATTACGGGACAGCCCTCAGAGGGCCAGGACGCGCCCTGCGGCAAGTACGCAGGACAGGCCACCGCCGAGGGCTACGGCCGAGGCGGCCACGATCGGTGCCCGCCGGGTCCATGCGCGCAGCTTCGGCGAGTTGGAGGCGCGGGTCAGCAGCGCGTCGCGTCCACGGAGCACGAGCAGGCCGACGCCGGTCAGGGTCAGCGCCATTCCGCATCCGAACGCCGCCACCATCAGCATCGCGGCCCCGACCTTGCCGGTCAGCAGCCCGCTGAGCAGGACGAGGAACGCCGAAGGCGAGGGGAGCAGACCGCCGGAGGTGCCGAGCAGCACGATGCCGCGCAGGCTGAGCAGGGATTCGCCCGGGAGGGAGTGGGTGTGGCTGTGGCCGTTGCCGTGGCTGTGACTGTGGCCGTGCCCACGGCTGTGTTCGTGTCCGTGCTGGTGGTCGTGGCTGTGGCTGTGGCCGTGTGTTCGGCCTCGGCTGCCCAGGTGGCGCCGGAGCAGGCCCACCCCGACGCCCACCACGACCAGGGCGGCGATCAGCTGCAGCCAGCCCGTCAGCGCCGCGATGTCCGGGGCGTTCTCCGCGGCGAGCCAGTACCCGACGGCGAGCACGGCGACGGACGCGGTGTGCATCACGGCGACGATGACGCCCAGCGATACTGCGTCCCGCGCCCTCCCCCGGCCACCCACGAGGAAGCCGGCGGCGAGCGTCTTCCCGTGTCCCGGGGCGCAGGCGTGGAAGGCTCCCACCGCAGCCGCGACGAGAAGCGCCAGGGGCAGTACGGCACGGTGTTCCAGCAGTGCGGAAAGGTCCGTGGTCCAGATGCTGAACGACTGCTGCGGCCCGGCCGCCGCGTCCGGGTTGCCGCTGCCGGCCGGGCTGAGTGCGAGCGTACGGGTCGGCTCACCGGCCGTGTGGAGACCGCCGTCGCCCGATTCCGTGACGGAAATCGTGCGGTACTTGGGGTCGATGTCGTTCAGTGCGGTGATGGTCATGGCGACCGTGGCCACCGGATTCGGGCAGAGGTAGCGGAGGCGGGCGCCGTCGTCGACGAGGCGCGCGGTGTCCACGTGGTCCAGCGGGCAGGACCGGCCGTCCTGGCTCAGCCGGATGTGCGAGCCGAGGTACCGCGCCTCGGACGTGCCTGCCGCGTCGGACGTCTTGCGGAGTACGGCCAGGTCGTCCTTCGCGGCGGACCAGTTGACCTCGACCGCCTTTCCGTCGGCCTTGATCCTGGCGACCGGAGGCGTACCGAAGGGGTGCGCGTCCGCCGTGCCTGCGAGACCGAGCAGCGCCAGCGTGGTGAGCGCGCCGACGAGGAGGAGGCGAGCCGCCTTGGAGCAGGCGGGGCTGAGGGTGTGCACAGTGGTGCTCCGATCAGGAGTGCCCTGTGAGCTGCCTCCCCTGGCCGGG